>WBUV01000452.1 GCA_008933525.1 Bacteroidales bacterium
ATTGCATTCAGCTGTTCCACAACAAATTCCGAGTTTTGCTCGTTGGTCCAGTTTACTTGAATGTTGAAGCTGTAGTTTATCTCATTCAGAATTCTTGCTCCAAACGACGATAGCTTTAGAATTGCAGGCCCGCTCATACCCCAATGGGTAATTAGCAGTGGCCCTTCGGATTTAATTTTTGTCCCTTGTAAGCTAACCAGTGTATTCTCCACCACAATCCCCATAAGCTCCGTTATAGGATTATTTTGAATATTAAAAGTGAATAGCGAAGGTATGGGCATCTCAATTTTATGGCCTAAATCCTCAATCCATCTAAACGAAGCATAATTCGATGAGCCACCTGTGGTGACAATCACTTTATCAAATTCCTGTGGGTTGTTTTCATCATCCCTAAAGTTGATTCTCAACTTATCGCTTTGTGGGATAACGTTTTTAACACCTTTACCAGTTTCAATTCTAACGCCAAGTTTCTTGCATTGCCTCAAAAAGCAATCGATAATACTTTGCGAATCCTGCGATTTTGGGAAAACACAGTTATCGCTTTGGGTGACTAGATGAACTCCACGGGATTCGAACCATTTTATCGTATCAAAATTGCTGAATGTGTAGAACGCTTTTTTGAGTTGACGTCCACCACGTGGATAGGCTGTAATCAACTCCTCAATAGTCTCGCAGCCGTTGGTAACATTGCATCGTCCTCCACCCGAAACTTTTACTTTCGACAAAACCTTTTGCGCCTTTTCAAAAATCACCACATCGGCATCAGGATAATTCTCCTTTGCCGTAATTGCTGCAAAAAATCCAGCCGCTCCTCCACCAATAATTGCTACTTTCAAATTTAAAATACTTAAAGTGTCTAAAGTGCCTAAAATACTTAAAGTTTTAACTGTATACTTTCCATACCACAAGTACTCTAATGTACTCTAGTCACTTCTTCACGCAAAGATACTCAAATGACCTTACAATTTTTTCCTTAACCATAAAAGCAGTATTTTTGGATGATATAAATACATACCACATTGGAAAAATTTGAGATAATTGTTACAACCCTGTTTGGCCTAGAGGAGGTTCTTGCCAATGAGTTAACGGAACTCGGAGCCGTGGATATTGAGGTGCTTAGCCGTGCGGTTAGCATCAAGGGAGATATTGCAATGCTTTACAAGTGCAACCTGCATCTGCGAACTGCTGTTAAGGTTCTTAAACCCATTAGCACTTTCTACGCTAGTAACGAGAAACAGCTCTACGATAAAATTATGAAAATAGATTGGGAGCAATATTTCTCCTACAAGCAAACATTTGCTATTGATGCTAGTGTTTACAGCGAAGTGTTTACCCATTCCAAGTACGTTGCGCTTAAAACCAAGGATGCCATTGCTGATCAATTTCGCGAAAGGCAAGGAATTCGACCTTCAGTCAATACTGAAAATCCAGATGTTCGAATCAATATTCATATTCATGATAGGGATGTAGTCGTTTCACTAGATAGTTCCGGGGTACAGTTAGGAATTCGTAACTACAAGCAACAACAAACTGAGGCTCCAATGAGCGAGGTATTGGCTGCAGGAATTATCCTCCTTACTGGTTGGGATAAAAAGAGCGATTTTATCGACCCGATGTGTGGTTCAGGAACTTTCCCCATTGAGGCTGCCATGCTCGCCAGCAATATTGCACCAGGAAACAATCGTAACTTTGGTTTCGAAAAATGGAAGGATTTCGATTCTGCGCTATGGAATAGCATAAAATCCGATGCCGAGACAAAAATCAAACCCTGCGAGGCAAAAATCTTTGCGCAGGATGTCGATAACCGGGCAATTGATATTACCGTTGCCAACGCTAAGAGGGCAGGAGTGAAGGGAATGATTACATTCGATAGAACCGATTTCTTCAACTCTTCCCATAACTGCGAAAATGGACTTGTAATAATGAATCCACCCTACGGTGAGCGTTTGCAGTTGGATGAAATTACCCGCTTCTACCAGGATATGGGTTCGCGCCTAAAGCATTTCTACCAAGGATGTGATGCGTGGATTATCAGTGCCAATTACGATGCCCTTAAAAACTTTGGTCTACGTCCATCGCGTAAAATCAAACTTTACAATGGTTCACTTGAATGTCGTTTGCAGAAGTTCGAGTTGTACCGGGGCAGTAAGAAAACTAAAAACCTCGATGAGCAAGTGGAAAATTAATATATTGCGTTAGTAGTATTGTTTGTAACGGTGTCATTCCGAGCCTGCTTGCCGGTAGTCAGGCTTAGCGACGAATCTCTCTTTTAAGGAACAAGTCTAAAAACAATAAAAACCTCAAGATATGGAAACAAACTGGAACCAAAGTATTGAGCCATTACTAAAACAGTACAAAGGCCGCCAACATCCATTAGATTATAAGAGTCGTTACCAGTTGGTTGTAATGGTTATTCTCTCGGCGCAGGACTCCGATAAACACATTAACGAAGTAGCCAAGGAGTTCTTTAAGGAATTCCCAACAATGGAGCATCTTGCCGCTGCTAGTGTTGATGAGATACAACGCTTAATAAGTAGTGTGCGTAATTTTGGCAATAAATCTTCTTGGCTTTCTGCTTTGGCTAAGGCTGTAGGAGCCGATAGTAAAATACCCCATACGCTTGATGAATTAACTAAGTTGCCTGGTATTGGCCGCAAATCGGCCAATGTAATAATCCGCGAATCGGGTGATAAAGCCGAGGGTATTATTGTTGACTTGCATGTGCTTCGTGTAGCTCCCCGTCTAGGTGTTGCTGAGGGAACAAAACCCGAAAAAATTGAGAAGCAGCTAATGACCACATTCACACAGGAAAAGTGGAACGAGGTAGGAATGGCGATATCGTTTTTAGGTCGAGAGATTTGTCGCCCAACGAGTCCAAAGTGCCCTTCATGTGTTATGAATACAG
>WBUV01000453.1 GCA_008933525.1 Bacteroidales bacterium
AACGTATACAATTAAATGTGATCTCTTTAAAATATTAAATTTACTATTAAATGCAGGCAATAAATTGTTTGAAAATTTTCAAATAATCCTTTTATTTATTTACTTTGTTTTATCTTTCTGATAATTGGAAGCTTGTAGTATTTTTTTTTGGAGTAAAAAGAGCAAGAAAGTGTTAATGTGAAACTTAATGAGGACAAGATTACTCCCAGTATTTGTTTTGGTTTTTATATTTAGCAGTGTAGCTGGTCAAAAAAACTCTTATTTCAAAAGGGTTTTTGTTGATGCAGAATATTACTTGCTTTATGAAGAGTATAGAGATGCTCTTCCGCTCTATCAAGAAATCTACAAAACATACCCTACTAACCATAATCTGGCCTACCGAATAGGGCTTTGTTATCTTAATATTCCAAACGAGAAAAATAAATCATTATCCTACTTCGAAAAAGCCTCCCAAAACATTACAAACGACTACAAAGAGGGATATTTCACAGAAACAAAAGCGCCCCGCGAAGCATTTCTTTACTATGGAAGAGCTTTAAGAATTTCTGGAAATTTCGAAAAGGCACTTCAGGTTTTCAACACCTACAAAAGCATGCTTAAAGCCGAGGATACGAATGAAATTAGAATTGCAAACGAAGAAATTGAATCTATTTCATTTGCAAAGGAAATGATTTCGAATCCCAAAAAACATGTAATTGAACCCGTTGGAAGAAATATCAGAACAAGGTTTCCTGAGAAAAACCCTTTATCGGACAGTACTGGGAATATAATTATTTACACTTCAGTTCAGCGTTTTTACAATGCCATCTTAATAAGCCAGAGAGACACAGGCTTTTGGGGGAACCCACTAAATTTGAACTCTCAGCTTTATGCCGATGGGGTGATTCAAACTGTTGGGGTTTCGTCAAATGGTTCAATTTTAATTTTATCTCGCAACGATAACGATGCGTCAAACCTATACTACAGTACATTCGACAAAGCAAAAAACAAATGGAACCCCATAACAAAATTTCCCAAGGAAATTAACACTAAGAGTTGGGAAAACTTTGGTTCATTATCGTCCAACGGAGACACTCTTTATTTTAGCAGTAACAGGGAGGGCGGCTTCGGAGGATTCGACATCTATATGTCGACAAAAACAAGTACAGGAGAATGGACCTATCCTGTAAACTTAGGAAAGAATATCAATACTCCATTTGATGAAATTGCACCTTTCGTAACCGAAAATAGTAAGAAACTTTTCTTTAGTTCGAATGGACATATCACAATGGGAGGCTTCGATTTATTATATTCCAACAGAAATAACAATAGTTGGGAAATACCTCTTAACCTAGGCGCACCCTTAAACACCACCGATGACGACACTTTCCTTTTCCCTGTGGGAAATGGAAATCAGGGCTACTTGTCGAAAGCTACTGCTGAAAGCGGCGACGAGGATATATACTTTGTGAAAATTGATTTTTCGATCAAATAAATATAAAATAGTTCCTGATGAAATTGTTTAATTGCATTTTGATTTTACTCATAAGTTTGACAACCACTATAAGTGCACAAACAAAAAAGGAACTTGAGGAAACATACAAGGATGCAAACTCCTATTTTTATTTTGAAGATTATGAGGAAGCAGTTGCTCTTTACCTTCAGGTATACAAGCATCAACCCAACAACTCTAATCTTAACTACAGAATTGGATTTTGCTACTTAAATATCCCAGGCAGCAAGCAAAAAGCAATCAATCACCTTCAAAAAGCAGCAGCAAATACTACCAGAATATATAATGAAGAATCGATTCTAGAAACGAGAGCACCTATTGATGCAATATTTTATCTTGGGAATGCATATTTTGTAAATAACCAGATTGACAAAGCGCTGGAAGAATACAAACGTTTTGCAGAAATAACCAAGGGTAAAGGACAATGGAATATTGATTATTTAAACCATCAGGTGAGTACTGCAAAAAACTCTTCCAATGTCCAGAAGAATCCGATTAATTACCTGCAGGTCAATTTAGGAGAAAAAATTAACGATCGTTTTGCAAACTACAATGCAATTATCTCGGGCGATGGAAAAACTTTGGCATATACTACAAAGCGTAGATTTTATCAGGCAGTTTTTGTGTCAACACTTAACAGCAATGGAGAATGGGACACTCCTAAAAATATAACTTTAGACCTACAGGTTGATGGCAACTGCTCAACGCTTTCATTATCGTACGATGGAAATGAACTTTACCTTTACAAGGATGATAATCATAATGGAAACATTTATGTTTCTCGTTTCAAAAACGGGAAATGGGCTCCAATGACAATTCTTAACAAAAACATAAACTCCGAATACTACGAAACACATGCCAGCGTTAGTTCCGATGGAAAGTACCTTTTTTTTACCAGCAACAGAAAAGGTGGATACGGCGATTTAGACATTTACGTTAGCGAACGATCGTCGGGCGATAATTGGGGCATAGCACGAAACTTGGGCTCCAGTATTAATACAAGTTTTAACGAAAATACACCCTTCCTCACCAACGATGGCTCCTTGCTTTACTTTAGTTCCGAAGGACACAATAATATTGGAGGATATGATGTTTTTATTTCGCAGCTTAACTCGAAGGGAGAATGGAGCACACCAATAAATATTGGCTATCCAATAAATACTACTGACGACGACTTATTTTTTCAACCAATTGGCAATGGAGCTAAAGGACTTATTTCCATTTTCGATAACGATGGTTTTGGCGAACAAGATATATGCGAGGTCGAACTTTTCATACCTAAATTCATGAAAAACATAGTTTCTACAACCTCATATTCCGACCGCACCTCCGATAGAAACTATAAAAGAATTGTAATAGACACACTTAACGAAGCAAATG
>WBUV01000454.1 GCA_008933525.1 Bacteroidales bacterium
GCAGAATAGTATTTGGTGGATTGAGTTTGCAGGCATTGATGGCATTAGAATGGATACCCACCCATACCCCGATAAGGATTTTATGGCTCGTTGGTGTACAAGTGTAATGACCGAGTATCCCAATTTTAATATTGTAGGAGAGACCTGGGTTAACTATCCTGCTTGGGTTGCATACTGGCAGAAAGATGCTAAAAATACCGATGGTTACAACTCTAACTTACCTGTAGCCATGGATTTTCCGTTAATGTATGCTATGCATAAGGCTTTCTCCGAGAAGGATGGCTGGGATACAGGACTATCGCGTTTGTACGAGATATTGGCGCACGATTTCATTTACCCAAATCCCAATAACCTTTTGATTTTTGCTGATAATCATGATGTTGGTCGATTCCAGCGCGATTCCTCACAAGCCATAGGAAATTTGAAATTGGCCATGGCATTTTTATTGACTACAAGAGGAATTCCCCAAATTTACTATGGCACAGAGGTGCTTATAGCTGGCAATGATGTAAATGGTCATGGCGATATTCGCAGAGATTTCCCCGGAGGCTGGGCTTCCGACAAGCACAATGCGTTCACCCCTGAAGGTAGGAATAAGAAGCAATCCGAGATGTGGGATTATACGTCAAAAATCCTGAATTGGAGAAAAACGGCCACAGCTGTACATAATGGTAAATTAACTCACTTTATTCCTGATAATGAGGTTTATGTGTACTTCCGCTATAATCAGCAACAAACAGTGATGGTAATACTAAATAATGGCTATCAGCCAAAAGTGCTCGATACTGTGAGATTCAATGAGTTTTTAGGCGATAAGAAATCAGGTATCGATATAATTACGGGTAAAGCAGTTGAAGACCTTTCCAAGATTCAACTTTCGCCTCGCTCGGCAATGATTATTGAATTGAAGTAAAATATAACTAATAGATTATGAGAAAATTATCAATAATTATTTTATCTGTTTTGGCAATATCCTGCCAAAAGGGTATCGAGTTGAAAAATGTACCCGAAAAACCTGCTGTGAACGATTTGCTTACTGTTGTTCAGCTGCTTGGCGATAGCACTGAGGTTGTAATGACCGATTATTTCCCAAATCCTACGGTTATTGACTCCGTTTGTATGCCAAATGTATTTTCCCATTCATTATCGGACGATAAATCAAAATTGACCATTAAATGCAATAATTCAGAGTTGCCTAAATTGAACGTAATGGATGTATGGGTATCGGGGGCTAAGTATTCTTTAGTTTTACGTAAAGGCCGAAAAATACCTGTAAATTTTGAGTATAATCCAAGTGGTAAAAAGGTAAAATCGGTACAACTAACTGGTCAAATTAACGATTGGAACCCCGCAGCAACTCCGCTAACATTCGATGGCAGCGTTTTCAAAGCCACAATGATGCTGAATCCGGGAAAGTATCACTATCAAGTTGTTGTGGATGGAAAATGGATGCTCGACCCTGCCAATCCTGTAAAGGAGGATAACAATATGGGTGGCTTCAACTCTGTGCTTGTTGTGGGCAATAATCAACCCGAAAAACTGCCACATCTTGTTGCTGAATCAATTAATGGCAATGTTTTAAATATTAAAGTAATAAACTCTGTAGATAAGGTTATTGTATTGTGGCAGAATTATTTATTGAATGAGGAATTTATTGCTATTGATGCTCAGGATATTAAATTGACAATACCCTCTAACGCTGAAAGTTTTAAACGTTCATACATTCGGGTTTGGGCGTTCAATGAGTATGGCGAATCCAACGATTTATTAATACCGTTGGAAGGGAATAAGCCCGTGGTTAGCACATTGCAATTAACCCGTGCCGATAAGAATAGCCAAATTATGTACTTTTTAATGGTTGATAGGTTTAATAATGGCAATTCAAACAACGATAAAAAGGTTGATGACCCTGAAATTTTACCCGAAGCAAATTACTATGGCGGCGACTTGGCTGGTGTTACACAGAAAATTAAGGATGGGTATTTTACTGCACTCGGAATCAACACTATATGGCTATCGCCAATAACCCAAAATCCGCTTGGAGCCTGGGGTTTATATCCTGAACCTCGAACAAAATTCTCCGGCTATCATGGTTACTGGCCAATATCATCGAGCAAGGTTGATTTTAGGTTTGGAACAAGCGATGAGTTAAAGGAGTTAATCGCCGAAGCGCATAGCCGGAATATGAACGTGATACTCGACTATGTGGCAAACCACGTCCATAAGGAACATCCATTATACATTGAGCATCCCGATTGGGCAACATCGTTATACTTGCCCGATGGCTCATTAAACACTGAGCGTTGGGATGAGTACCGCCTAACAACATGGTTCGATGTTTTCCTTCCAACGCTCGACTTGGAACGCCCCGAGGTTTATGAACCCATGACTGACTCCGCTTTGTACTGGCTAACAGAGTTTGGGCTAGATGGCTTCCGTCATGATGCTACCAAGCATATTCACGAGAATTTCTGGCGTAGGTTAACGCAAAAGGTTAAGCAGAATGTTCTTGACAGAAGTGTTTACCAGATTGGTGAAACTTATGGTAGTAAGGAACTTATTGCAAGTTATATTGGAAGTGGAATGCTCGATTCACAGTTCGATTTTAATATTTACGATGCATCAGTTGCTGCATTTGCACGTCCCGATGTGGCATTCACTCAGTTAAACAACTCTTTACACGAAACATTCGATTACTACGGATGGAATAATCTTATGGGTTATATCTCTGGAAATCAGGATAGGGCTAGGTTTATTTCATATGCAGGTGGTGCTGTTCGTTTCGATGAAGATGCAAAAAAAGCAGGTTGGACTCGCGAAATAGGTGTAGGCGATTCGGTTGCTTACAGCAAGCTATGTATGCTC
>WBUV01000455.1 GCA_008933525.1 Bacteroidales bacterium
CCCCAAAGGAATTCCTATCGCTCTGCTCCTGCGACCACCTTGCAACAGATTTCTGCATTTAATTTTTTGTCTGTTTTTTACTATTTTTAGTCTCGCTCCCACTCTACTTTAGCCTCGTAAATCAAAATAATTATGAGCCGAGATAAAATTATAGTTCAAAACGCCCACACCAATAACCTCAAGAACATTGATGTGGAAATTCCAAAACACAAACTGGTTGTTTTTACCGGTGTATCGGGTTCAGGAAAATCGTCGCTCCTATTCGATACCATTTACACCGAGGCACAAAGGCAACTTATTGAAACCTTCAGCACGTTTGCCCGCACCCGAATGCCTAAACTCTCCCGCCCCGATGTGGACGACATCCTCAACCTATCCACAGCAATTGTTATAGACCAAAAGCGAATGGGCAATAACCTGCGCAGCACTGTTGGAACCGCCACCGAAATTAACACATACCTTCGGTTGCTATACTCGCGAGTTGGAAAGCCATTCATAGGTCCATCGTTCTACTTCTCGTTCAACCACCCCGAGGGAATGTGCACTTACTGCCACGGCTTGGGCAAGCAAATAAAGGTTGATTTAGATTTATTCCTTGATATCGAAAAATCTATTAGAGAAGGAGCAATTACGCACCCTCACTATAAGATAGGTGGATTCCTTTGGAAAGAGTTAATAACATTATGAATAGTTGACCCCGACAAACCTTTGAAGCACTTCACCTACGACGAACTAAATCATCTGCTATACTCAGAGCCTTACCAAGTTAAGTACTCCAAACAAAAACTTGCATACAACCGAACATTCGAGGGTATTGCCCGCAAGTTGGAAAAATCGGTCACAGGTAAAGCCGAGGACGAAGCTTCCGACGATGAGAAAAACGCCTACTCAAAGTATTTCACATACAAAACCTGCGATAAATGCAACGGTACGCGCATTAATGAACGTGCCCGTAGTGTCAAACTAAAAGGTTTGTCCATTGATGAGGTATGCAGAATGGAATTGGTTGATGTTCTACCATTCCTATCGGATATTGACGATGAAATATCAAAGCCTATTCTGCGTAAAGCCCAATTCCTACTAGAGCAACTAATTGAGATTGGGGTTGGCTACCTCTCGCTTGAGCGTCCTGTAAGTACGCTCTCCGGAGGAGAATCGCAACGGGTAAAAATGTCGAAACAGCTGGATTGCAACCTTACCGATATGCTCTACGTGCTCGATGAACCCTCCATTGGGCTTCACCCTCGCGATACGGAAAAACTGCTTACCATTCTTTTCAGGCTAAAGGATAAGGGCAATAGCGTTTTTGTGGTTGAGCACGACCCCGATATTATTAGGGCTGCGGAATGGATTGTGGATATTGGCCCCAAGGCAGGCAAACTGGGCGGTAACGTCGTTTACAATGGCGAACCCAACGGCTTAGCGCACACCGAAAGCATCACAGGGAAATACCTGCTCAACACGGAAAAACCAAAATTCAACCGTAAAAAGCCAACTGAATTCTTCGAAATCCGCAAAGCTTCAGCAAATAATCTAAAAAATGTTTCGGTTAAAATTCCCAAAGGATTACTCACCTGCGTTACTGGCGTTGCAGGTAGCGGCAAAAGCAGCTTAATTCACGAGTGCTTCGCAAAGCAACATCCCGAGGCCATAGTAATCGATCAATCGCCCATTGGCAAATCGTCGAGGGCAAATGCTGCAACGTTCATTGGTGTGTTTAGGAGTTTGCCACGGCCACCAAAGCCGATGCTTCGCTATTTAGCTTCAACTCCAAGGGCGCTTGCCCAAAATGTAACGGACAAGGTGTATTAACTTTCGAACTTCACTTTCTCGATTCGGTTAAAACCATCTGCGACGAGTGCGAGGGTAAACGTTACCACTCCGAGGTGCTGGACCTTAGGTATCAAGATAAGAACATTGCCGAAGTTCTTGATATGACCATAAACCAAGCCTACGAGTTCTTTTCGGTTGCTAAAATCAAAAAACACCTAAAAATACTGCAAGAGGTAGGATTAGGGTACCTAAAGCTGGGGCAATCGCTTAGCACACTCTCGGGTGGCGAATCGCAACGGCTAAAAATTGCATCGGAACTAAATAACCAGAGTAATATCTACATTATGGATGAACCAACTACCGGCCTTCATATGTCCGATATCGACAACTTTTACAGGATAGTTCAAGCGCTAGTTGCTAAGAACAACACTGTTGTGATAATTGAGCACAACCTCGATATTATCAAGTACGCCGATTGGATCATTGATATGGGCCCCGAAGGCGGTATGAAAGGCGGAGAATTAATTTTCCAAGGATCACCTGAAGATATTATTAATTGCAGCAATTCATACACTGCAAAATTTCTCAAAAAGTTGCTATAATGAGATGAGCGCCATTCTGGCGCTCTCTTATTTCATAAAATTTCTTACCTTGATAGTTCTTTACAAACTGCAAGGTTATGAAAAACTCTGAGCCTATTATTACAATGATTGGCGAGATACAGATTGCCTCAAAAAAAAGGATTTATACTATATCGGCAATAACAGGATTGCTCGCATTAGTATTTTCGCCCTTTGGATTTAACACACAGATAGGCTCAACAACCATTAGTGTACCATGGGCACTAATATTCCCTATTATTGTTTCGTTAAGTTACGGGTGGAAATCGGGGCTTATTGCTGGATTATCTGGTGGGGCGTTATTCCCTTTTCTTCTTTGGCCTAACAATGGGTACGCAAACCTAATAACCTTTTCATTATTTCTATCATTATATTCAATACTCGGATTAGTAATTCAAAAACAATACATTTTCAAAAAGCAAACCTATTACTACCAACTTATTATCTTCCTAATCATTTTTAGCGTTGTAC
>WBUV01000456.1 GCA_008933525.1 Bacteroidales bacterium
AACTAACCCTTCTGTTTATTATTCTGCTTATTAATGCCAGTGCATTTTGTCAACCTAAAAATGATTCGGACAATCTTATCCTTATTGGTGGTTACCTATACGCAAACGTGGTTGATAAATCTGAAAATCTTATACATCAAACCTATAAACGAGGAACCGAAATAACCTTCAACTATAAGTATACCGATAGTAATGGCAAACAACAGTATTTTGTTATCAATAAGGGTAATTCGTGGGATTTTACCAGTGCCAGCAATACATCCGATAATGTTATCAGGGATTTTAAGCTTAAAATTCTGGACAGAAACATGAATTTTAACGATCCCAAGTACTATCAGGTAGGAATATCGTACATAATCGAAAAGAACGATGTAAACCCATATATAACTGGACTTATTGAGAACGAAAAGAATATTTGGCTGCATCCCCCACGCGAATTTTTATTCAGAATTCTAGAGCTGAATCCATTCCCATACATTAAATATCCATTGCAAATTGGGCATACATGGACCGGCGATCTTTTAATTGGAGGCCAGTGGGGCGATAAACGCTGGAAAGAGTGGAGTGGAAATATCTTGAACAAATATCAGTACAAAATTACCGACAAGAAAACAATTAATACTGCACTTGGCTTAATGGAGTGCTACGTTATTGAAAGCGAAGCCAAAAGCGAGCTGGGAATAACAAAATTGACCAGCTATTTTAACGAACAATTCGGATTTGTTAAGTTAATGTACACCAATATTGATAAATCAACGATTGAAATCGACATTCAAGGTGTTAAAAAAGAAATAGTTAATATTTTTAAACCCAAGTTTTAGGTGTTTGCTTGCCTCTGTTTGCGCTCGTCTTATGACGAGTGCGGCATTTAGAGATGTACGAGTTAACTTTTAACCATGGACTATGGACCATTGACTATTTAAATAAGTTTTCACTACTTTAGCCTTTCGTAACAACATTAAACTATAATTATGCGATTTTTAGGAAACATTCTCTGGCTTCTTTTTGGCGGAATCTTTATTGCTATTGAGTATTTTGCGGCCAGCATTGTACTGATAATTACAATTATTGGAATTCCGTTTGGTCTGCAAACTTTAAAACTTGGAATATTGGCTTTATGGCCATTTGGAAAGGAAACCACATTCAAAAAGGGCTCCTCGGGTTGTTTATCCACCATTATGAATGTTATTTGGTTGATATTTGGCGGAATTTGGATATGCTTATCGCATGTACTTATAGCAATTTTACTAGCCATTACAATTATAGGAATTCCATTTGCAAGACAGCATTTAAAACTTGCATCGTTGGCGTTAACTCCGTTTGGTAGGGAGATTGTTGATAAGTAAGTTTTTAATGAAAACTATTGGTTATCGTAGTTGCAAGGTTCTTATACAATTTACGAGTCTAGTAGACTCACGTCAACTGTACTAAATATTTCGCTACTCTGTAGCTTTATTAATTCAGATGCAAAAGGCTTGTCTACAAATTTTTTGCCGCTCTGCGGCTAATAATTAGCAGCAGAGCTGCGTCATATTTGTAGAAAAAAGCCAAAACACATAAACATTAGCTCCAGAGGAGCGAAATATTATTTTTAGTAAAACCCATTGATTACTAAGTTAAAGAAAGTAGAAGGATTGCACATATAATAGTAGCAATCCTTCTTTATAATCATCTATACTTTCTTTCCAATATAGAACACATAACCATAAAACTCCTTGTATTTAGCGTACAGTTGCGCCTCGTGGCGTTCGTTGGCAACTAAATCCTCGGCAGTTTTATTCCCTGCATGCTTTTTAAGGAAATGCTCCTGTGCTTTAGCTTGCGGTACGTAGTAATGCTCTACCCAGCAATTCTCGGGCAGAATAAATGTGGCAACTGGAACGTAACCTGCCTTTTGCATTAAAGCAACTTTATTGGGAATAGTGTCTATTTCGGGGTAAGCATCCACCCAAAACTTCTCTATCTCGGCTGGTCGCTCCGGCGTAAACCACGATGCCTCGCTTACTGCAATGTAGCCTCCTTTTTTGAGGAATCGGTTCCACTCATTTAAACCTCGTTCAAAGCCAATATTGTAAATGGCACCTTCGGACCAAATTAGGTCAAACTCCTCGTCCCGAAAGGGAAGATTGTCCATTGAACCAACTATAGCCTTAACCCTAGCTTGTAGGTCTAACTTAGTGGCGTTTGAGTTAAATATATCAACGAAGTTCTGAAACAGGTCAACTCCAGTGATATTCCCCTGGGAATTTTGAGCCAAAGTCATAGTTTGTCCACCTGTTCCGCAACCGATATCGGCAATGCGGGAGTTTTCTGTAAGGTTGTCGATAAAACTCAACGCCTTAATTGTAGCCTCAGGGCTACCGGGGCCTTGGCGTTCAATGTTTGAGAAATACTCGCAGATTAAAGTAAAATCGAACTCGTGAATTGATTTATTTTCGTTACTCATGATGTTTAAATTTAATTTAGAAACAATAGGCTGTTCTGTTTTAGCCTTTGCTGATTTGAATAAAATAAATAGTAAAATACTCCGACAAGAACTTGCCGAGTAGAATTTAAGGGATAACCTTGGTTTTTACTCCAAAGTTATTTACCTCACACGCTCCGAATTAAAATTAAACATCCAATGGTTTTAGTTCTGCAAAGGTACGTATTTTAAAAAAAACCAGAACTTTTTTTGTATTTATTTTTGATTATCGCCCCAAAATATTCTTTCATCAAAACCAACTGCATGTTTATAAAATGATAGATATAACAGACTTAGTCTGTCAGTTTTTTTCTTAGGTTTATATGTTAAAAAACGACATATTCCTTAATGGGTATATTTTTGAATTGAAAACAAATAAGAAGTTTAATATTATATGAC
>WBUV01000457.1 GCA_008933525.1 Bacteroidales bacterium
TGGCTGGTTACCTAATGGAAGCGATTTTCCAATTGAGCATATAAACCCACTCTATGGATTCTTCTCAGGTGTAGCACGCCAACACTTTAATGGCGAACCCAAGGACGGATTCCAAATGGAGAATGCTCTTACCCGCGAGCAAGCGCTTCGCGCCATGACAATTTGGGCAGCAAAATCGGCCTTTGAGGAAAATGTAAAAGGGAGCCTTGAGGTTGGAAAATTTGCCGATTTCGTTGTACTAGATTTTGATTTGATCAACGACTCCATTAAGGATGTACCTCACATAAAAGTTCAGCAGACTTTTGTGAACGGCGAAAAAGTATACGATGTAAACGAATAGTTATGGAAATATCCAAAGCCCAGAAGCACCAACTATTGGCGGTGCTTTACATAATAAGAGAATGCTCCAGACAGTTGCTCGAAAAGGGTGTCAAGTACTGGAATAACAGCATGGCCGATTTCAACGAAATTGCTGCAGATATTGAGAAGGGATTCGTGTACATTGTATTCTATAACCACGTTCCCGTTGGGACAATCACCCTTAAGCCAGATGAAACCTACAATCAAACCCTAACATTAAGTAGGTTGGCAATTTACCCTGCATTTCAAAAAAAGGGCTTAGCACATCAACTACTATCATTTGCTTTAGACTTTGCAAAGGAAAACAAGTACAAACTGATTACAGGATATATTCCTGTTGACGACAAATCGATTGTTTGCTTGCTTGAGGAGAATGGCTTTGAGAATAAAGGCATTGCTCCACCACCAAAAGAAGAGTTTGTGAAAATAATTTTCGAGAAAACGCTTTAGTTATTTCTCCCCAATCAATTGAATTAAGGCGCTAAATAGAACATTTATATCTACTGGTTTCGATATAAAGTTGTCGCAGCCCATTGCGTTACACAAAACTTTCTCGTCGTTGAATACGTGTGCAGTTTGAACTATTATTGGGACTTTTGGACTTACCCTACGAATTTCTTTTATGGCCTCAAACCCACTAAGCTCCGGCATTTTCAAATCCATAAGTATCAAGTCAACATCTGGATTTTTAAGGAATAGGTTAACTGCATCGCGACCATTTAGCGCTTCCAAGCAAACTATGCCGGAGTTCTGCAACACAGTTTTCAGGTAGAATAAACTATTTGTATCATCCTCAGCAATCAAAATCCGTTTCCCCTTAAGTTTATCCATTACCTCCTTGAATTCAAACGGAGCATCGGATTTGGCAACAGGTATTGCAGTTTTAATAAATGGTAAAGTGAAGTAGAAAGTAGAGCCAATTTCAGGTTGAGAATCAACCCAAATATTACCACCCATTAAGTCCACCAACGATTTTGATATTGCCAACCCAAGCCCTGTTCCTCCAAACTTTTTGGTTATATCCACATCAGCCTGACGGAAACGTTGGAATATCAACTCAACCTTATCCTTTGAAATTCCTATTCCGGTATCCTTTACAAAGAATCGCACATAATTTTTGTCGGTTGTTAGTTCATAGCCAAACTCAACACTGCCCTCCCTTGTGAATTTCAACGCATTGCCAATCAAATTATTTAGAACTTGACGCAGGCGAACTTTATCTACAACAATGCTTGATTCAGCATCGGATAGCGAGGTTGTAATCCTAAAACTAACGCCACGCTTGGACAAATCTGGATTAGCTGAGTAGTAGAAGGTATAAATCTCGTTAAGTAAAGCATTCAAGTTGATTGATTCTGGTGCAATTTTAAGTTGTCCCACTTCAATCTTCGAAATATCAATAATATCGTTGATAAGATTCAGTAAATGGTCGGCACTGTTACAAATAATATTAAGGAATTTCAATGTTTCATCGCGACTAGTATCGGGGAAGTTTCTTAAATACTTAGAAAATCCAATAATGCCATTGAGAGGTGTACGAATTTCGTGGCTCATATTTGCAAGGAATGCTGATTTTAACTTATCGGATTCCTCTGCCTTCTCTAATGCTTCCACAAGTGCTTTCTCGTAACGTTTACGTTCAGTGATATCGGTTGAAATACCGAGTACCCCAAGCACAGAACCATTTATATCAAAAACCCTACGTTTAAATACTTTTATGGTATGTTTATTTCCATCAATAAAAGTTATGTCCTCCTCAACTTCTATAGGTTCATCAGACTTAAGAGCTATATCATCACTTTTTCGGCAATGCTCTATCTCCTCGGGAGTCATTGAGAACATCGCTGTGCCATAACCTATTAATTCAGAAAAGTTTTTGTTGATAATTGGATACGAACCATCGGGTTTGGATAACCAAATACCAACAGGGGCTATATTAATTATTGTATCTAGTAAATTTCGCTGATAATCGAGGGCTATTAAAGCCTCCTTCTCTGCAGTTATATCCTTTAATGCACTAATCAACCTAACAGGTTTGCCCGACTCATCGTACTCGGGGAAAACAGTATTATTAACCCAAAACACTTTACCATTTTTTCCAATAACCCTAAAATCTAAGGAAACTTTTTGCCCTAGCATTATTTTTCCAACGGCCTCTTTGTAGGGATGTAAATCTTCGGGATGAACAATTTTTGCCCACTTCTCAAAGGAATCAATCTCATCGGGTGAATAGCCAACTGTATGCAATAAACTATCACTAAGCCACTGCCTATTGAAAGTTCCATCGGGATTGAAACTTAAAACAGAAGCCGCATCGGTGGTAAGCGATGAAAGTATGCGGAAATCCTGCTCTTTCTTTTTAAGTACTTCATCAGCTTTTACCCGCTCTGTAATATCCTCAACAATTCCAATTCCTCCAATTACTTCATCGGTTCCATCAATAATAAATGGAACAGTTTTTAAACTGACATATATTGTTGCATCGCTAGTGGTAACG
>WBUV01000458.1 GCA_008933525.1 Bacteroidales bacterium
AGCCAGTTCTGTTATCCACTCCTATAAGTTTTGGGAAGTATCTGAGAAAGTTCCTGTTGTTGTTGAAATTGTTGATGAGGAGTCCAAGGTATTATCGTTTTACAATTCCATTAAGCCAACTCTCGATAGTATGCGTTATGGTTGCTTAGTGACAACCGAGCCCGTTGCTGTACTTTATCACAAAGCAGGAGAAAAGAAGTTTTTATAGTATTTGCTAAGTGGCTTAGTTTGAGTGATAATTTTTATTCGCCTTTCACCGCTCCATTCACCACATCAATCACTACTCCCATATCAAATCCCCGCGATACTCCAAAGCGTATTAGTTTATTCTTTAAATCGTAAACCGATTTCGATTTGGTTTGCTTGGCTTTTCGGGCAATTAGTTCAATTAGTTGTGCTTTGTCGGTGCTTGGGTCTATTTGGGTTAGTGCATCGTTAATTATATCGACTGCAACACCTTTTGCCCGAAGGGCTGTGGCAATTTTAACTCTGCCCCATTTACTAATTCTGCTTTTGTCGCGGACAAACATTGCGGCATACCTTGCGTCATCCACAAACTTATCGGAAGTAAGGCTGTTGATTACCCACGCAATATCTGTAGTTTCCATTTTCCACTGAATCATTTTCTGCCTTAAATCGCCTGTGCATTTTTCGCTACGGGCGCAAAGGTACTGTAAGCGCGAGAGCGCTTTTTCTTTATCGATATGTTTTTCTTTTGTATGCAAGTTAAGAGTTGTCAATTGCGGGTTATTAAATCACTAAAATCTCCCAAAGGCCATTCTGTCCTTTCCGTTGATATCTTTTCTAATTTCTACATCCCTAAAGCCAATACTAATAAGCATATCCTTTATTTCATTACCAAAAGCCTCGTTAATTTCGAAGTAGAGTTGACCGTTGGGACTAAGCCAATTTTTGGATTTTTTGGCAATTGTTCTGTAGAATAATAAAGGGTCGTTATCGCTGACAAATAACGCTAGGTGAGGTTCAAAATCTTTCACGTTTCGGTTCATCAGTTGCTTCTCCAACTCTCTAACATAGGGTGGGTTGCTAACAATAATATCGTAGGGAGCACCATCAAACTCCGATAATTCAAGAATATCGCCATTTTTAAAATCAACATTAACGCTGTTCGTTATCGCATTGCGTTTTGCAACACTAAGAGCCTTTTCTGAAACATCGAGAGCCGATACTTTCGCATTAGAAATATATTTGGCCAGCGAAATGGCTATACAACCTGAGCCTGTACCAATATCCAATATCTTGGGTGAATTATCTTTGTTATTGCTGACTATCCAATGAACTAGTTCTTCTGTTTCGGGCCGAGGAATGAGTACGCTTGGGTTTACCTCAAAGACCATATCCATGAAATCGGCTTCGCCTATAACATACTGAACAGGATTTCCCTTTTTGAGTTCATCCAAAATTTCAAGAATTCTGTTGGAAATGTCACTATTTAATAAGTCGTTTGGATTTAAGGGCACCCTGTACTCTGGCATCTTAACTATCTTCTCAAAAAGCAATTTTCTTATGGCTTGTACTTCTGTTACGGGGTACAATTCAGATAAACTTGAGCCAATTATATCAAACAGCTGCCTTAAAGTATAACTGTTCATTAAAAAGTGTATTTTTGTATAGGATACAAATTTACTGAATATTATGGATAACTCTGAGCTTCACAGGATGTATATGTCGCGTTGTCTAGAACTTGCGCTTAACGGAAACGGCAATGTTGCTCCAAACCCAATGGTTGGTGCTGTTATTGTACATAACAATAAAATTATTGGCGAAGGATTTCACGCACATTACGGCGAGGCTCATGCTGAGGTAAATGCCATAAATTCTGTAAAGGATAAGTCGCTTTTAAAAGATTCTACAATCTATATATCGCTTGAGCCATGTTCGCATTACGGAAAAACACCGCCCTGCACCGATAGACTTGTTGAGTTGGGGATTCCCAATGTGGTTATTGCCACGGTTGACCCAAATCCAAAGGTTAGCGGGCGTGGCATTGAAATACTTCGTCAGCAGGGTTGCAATGTTACTCTTGGTGTGCTAGAGGAAGAAGCAAGGTTTCTGAACCGAAGGTTTATTACATATCACACAAAAAAACGTCCATACGTAATTCTAAAGTGGGCGCAAACCATCGATGGGTTTATTGATGCCGTTCGTAAACCCACCGACCCCATTGCGCCAATATGGATTACCAACGAACATGCACGCTCCTTGGTTCATAGGTGGCGAAGCGAGGAACAAGCTGTGCTTGTTGGAACCAATACTGTTGAAAAGGATAACCCACACCTAAACGTCCGTAGTTGGAGTGGAAAAACTCCTTTTAGAGTTGTAGTTGATAGAAAACTGCGGCTACCGAAGGATTCTAACGTTTTCGATGGTACTCAACCTACATTAATATTCCTGGGGAACAATAGCAGTTCGCTTGCCCGTAAACCTGAATTTGGAGGAATTCCTAACCTTGAAATGATTACCATTGATTTTGTCAAGGGAGTCGAAAGTCAGATATTAAAAGAACTTGGTGATAGAGATATTATTTCAGTGATTATTGAGGGTGGAGCAATGCTACTGAATAGTTTTATTCAGAAAGGACTCTGGGATGAGGCTCGTGTATTTGTGGGTAACAAATTCTTTGGCGATGGTGTTAAAGCTCCGCTTTTTAAAGGAACTTACTCCACATTCGATGATATTGGCGATAGCAAACTGTTTGTTTACAGGAACGAAGAAAGCGTTTAACTCACACACAACCCCTAAAGGGTTTCAAACCCTTTAGGGGTTTCTTTAATAGTTATACTGCAGCAAAGTTTATTGCATTGCTATCCCACTTTGGGGC
>WBUV01000459.1 GCA_008933525.1 Bacteroidales bacterium
GTCGTTGAACGAACTGATTGCTCATAGCAAACAAGAAACCTCGAACGCCTTTAGTTCCACAGTAAAAGACTTTAACACGTCGTTCGGAATAATCTTCTCAATTCTGCTTGCAGGCTTGGTTGTTTTTCTGATAAGTTCATTTATTATTATTAAATCCCTAAATCAATCAATAGGAATTATTAGGAAAAAGCTAACCTTACTCTCCGAAGGGAATCTTATTAGAGAAAACTCACATCAAACTTTAAGTAACGATGAAATTGGTGAGATGATTAAGGCCAGCGAACAACTTGCCGATAAACTTAGAACAGTCCTAACTGATATTCAAACTGGAATCCAATCGATGGCCGAGGCCAGCACAGAAACTAGCAGCACATCGGAACAGTTGGCCGAAGGTGCAAACGAGCAGGCATCATCTGTAGAAGAAATTGCATCGACCATCGAGCAAATCTCTGCGAATATTGGTCAGAACAGTGAAAATGCCCAGCATACTGGAAAAATCTCCGAGGAGGCAAACAACGACATTAAGCAAGTTGCCGTTAAATCACAAAAAGCCGTTGAAGCAAACAAAGCAATTCGTGATAAGATAGGCATTATCAACGATATCGCATTTCAAACTAACATATTGGCGCTTAATGCTGCAGTTGAGGCGGCTCGTGCTGGCGAGCATGGCAGGGGGTTTGCTGTTGTGGCCAGCGAGGTTCGTAAACTTGCCGAGAAGAGCAGAGTTGCTGCTGAAGAAATTGTAAAACTCAGCCAACAAAGCTATGCACTCACCTCTGAAGCAGGGAAAGTTATGACCGAAACTATTCCTAAAGTTGATAAAACAACAACTCTGGTACAGGAAATTGTTGCTGCTAGCATGGAGCAATCCAACGGAACAAGTCAGGTGAACAATGCCGTTCAACAACTCAACGATTTGACACAGCAAAACGTTACTGCTTCGGAAGAGCTTTCGGCCAATGCGGCGAAGCTTGCTGAACTAGCCAACGACCTCAACCAACTAATTGCTTTCTTTAGATTGCAATAATAAGAATTACTCCACGAAGAATCCCTCACTTAAACTACCAGTGAGGGATTTTCCTTTTTCAGCATCCATGTTTTAAATAAAACATTGTCAGGCAATTAATAATTATCCTAAAAATTATTTTTGAGCACAAAGAAAATAAACTATAACTTTTAGTTGATTAACTAAAAAATATAGTTACATTTGTAATATGAAAGAGTTAACAAAAGCAGAAGAGCAAGTAATGGATTACCTATGGAAGTTGGAAAAAGCTTTCGTAAAGGATATCCTTGATGAGTTCCCGGAACCCAAACCGGCTTACACCACCGTTTCCACCATAGTCCGAATACTCGAGAAAAAGGGCATGGTAGGGTATACTGCTTATGGCAAAAACCATCAGTACCACCCTTTGGTAACTAAAAAAGATTACGCACGGTTAAGTTTCCGCCACGTACTAAGCAAGCACTTCAACAGTTCCGTTGAGCGCTTCGCCTCGTTCTTTGCCTCAGACCGAGATGTAAGCCTAAGCGAACTGGAGGAATTGAAGCTGCTGCTCGAAAAGGAAATAGAAAAACGCAAGGAGGACGAAAACAATGGAAAACACTAGTATTTTAGTTTACCTGTTAAAATCGACAGTGGCTTTTACTGCTCTTTACGGGTTGTACATATTGCTATTCCGAAAGAATCAGCAATTTGCAATTAGCAGGTTTTACTTGGTGTTTACCATTGTTTTCGCCTCTCTATTCCCTTTCATAAAATTCATCACTTACAAAACCGTTGAGATTCCCGCATTCGAAACAGCAATTCCGGAAGTTACTGGTGTTGGATCGCAAATAATTGCTAATCAACCTCAACCAGCCGTATCAATCTGGAATCAACTTAACATTAACAACGTCACACTTTACCTATATCTAATAGTTAGTTCTTTAATACTTGTTCGCTTGCTCTACATGCTTATTAGATTTGGCGTAAATCTTCTCAATCACTCGCGAGTAGAAAGGCTTTACGGCAAAAGGGTAATTGTTTCGGATTACTGGAATCAAACATTTTCGTTCTTTGGAATTATTGTACTACCTCAAAAGGATTTTCAACTAAAGGAAAACCAACTGCTAATTCAGCATGAACTTGTTCATGTAAGGCAGTTCCACACGCTCGATCTGCTGCTTGCCGAGCTCTTTCAGGTTCTCCATTGGTTTAACCCATTAGCGCATTTTATTAAAAAGGACATGCGCGAGGTTCATGAATTTTTGGCCGATTTCAACGTAGTTAAAGGTGGCGCAAGTAAATACGCCTACCAGCAATTACTACTGAACTATTTGGCCAGTTCAGTTACACCAAGGGTAGCCAATTCATTTAGTGCTAAACTCCTAAAAAAACGATTCGCCATGATGACTACTAATAAAACTCCAAAATCGGTTCTATTTAAGTATCTCCTAACTATTCCTGTTGTTGCAGTATTAATTGGGTTGATGTCGTTCCAAACCAGAATTAACTATACCTACTCAGCTGCTAAAACCGACAACAAAGTTGAAACTGTTGAGGAAATGTCTCCAGCAATGGATGTAAACAATTTTTCCATCGCTGAAGTCAAAGCAAAAGAAGAAGTTAATCAAAAAAACATTGCATCTAATGAAAGTTCGAGAGTTGAAGAAATTCCGAGCAAACTTGAATTATTGAAAAAATCGAACATTAAACCTTTAGAGTTTAAGGAAATAAAACTCACAGACATTACTAAATCAGAAGATTTAAAAACAAAACTGCTCAGAATTATAACTGCAAATGAAGGAACATATCTCAAGGACTTTTTAATTGGTAATAGTAGCATTCCAGTTA
>WBUV01000460.1 GCA_008933525.1 Bacteroidales bacterium
GCCATTAGTTTAAGGTATTTATTACCTTCTTCTTCCTCCACAACATAAACGGCTCCAGCTTTTGCATCGATGTATTTAATTAATGCGGAGAGCACGCTTGTACAAAGATTTTTGTAATTATCCTTATTATTAGTAATAACTTCGTTGAGTTGGGTTACACCATTGTTAATCCATACCTGCAACTTCTCCTTCTCTTGGTGCTGAATCAGCATATCGTGTTGCGATTGCAGCTCTCTAGTTCTCTCCTCAATTCTTCTCTCAAGATTTTCCTTTTCGTGTTGAAGCTGAACGCCAAGTACCTCGTTATGGTTTATGGCACGTGCCGATTTTATGTTAATACTGATGGATTGCAAAATCATAAATGCAACCAAACCGAATGGAGCAACATAGGCTGTTTGTATTATGCCCATACTGCTTAACACATCGTTAATTGCTGTTGAGTAAAGAATAAACATGCCGATGAACGTATAAACTGCATGTGGCCGTTTCCGAAGCGTAGCCTTTAGTAGAATGCCAAATGTAAGGTAAAGCCCCCCAACCAGTACGTATAGTTCAAAAAGTGTACGGAATTTACCGTATAAGTTTGCTGGTGTAAGAATAACCAATAACGATACAGCAACTCCAATATAAAGATAAGCACGAAGCAGTTTTTTAGAAAAATCCTCGCGGAATAAATCATATATAAAAAGGGCAAATAGAGGTATCGTCGCAAACCCAGAAAGGTTATCGAGTTTGAATAGTACCTCCCAGTTTAAATTCGGGAAAATATAAGTTATAATTCTATCGCCAGTTGAAACGTTACGCAAAATCATAACCAGGCAGACAATACTAAAGTACAAATTAGACTTATCCTCCTTGCGAAGCAAAAATAAACTTAAATGGTTAATTCCTATCAGAAAAATTATACCAACAATAACCATGTTAAGTATATCCATCCATCGGGTATCGGCAAGCAAGTTATCATACTTACCATAATAAATTGGAAAATGTAAACCCCCACGCTGATGCTTAAAGTTTGAAACCTGAATGACGATTTCAACACTATCAGTATTTCCCAACGATGGTTCAGCAACTATAGGCACATCGTGATACTTGAAGGCCGCTTCCGAGGCCTCCTTTGTTTTGCCAACCTTGCCAACTTCGGCAACCAGATTCCCATTAACCCATAACTTATAACTTGAAAATATACTAGAGAGCTTTAAGCCATAAATGGTTTGCTCTACATCCGCAGCCTTACGAATAAATAAACGATATGTAGCATAGCCCTTGTTGGGAAGTTTGTTCCCGTTTACCTTATAGGTTGTCCACGATTTAGGGATTTTTACATATTGAGGTGTAAATTTTTTCACAGAATCAGAAAAATCCTTAGGTTCTAGCAGTTGATTCCAATAAAATTCACAATCGCCTTGGAGTTTTATCTTTTCATTTGAAAGGATATTTGAACTTCCAATATTTATAACTCCATTGCGAGCCTCGAACATGCCTTTGGTTTGCGCTTGAGCATTTGCCAAAAAACCAAGCATGAGAATGTAAAGAAAAACCCTGTACTTCATATTTCGTTTTTCAAAAATAAACTTAAAGATACAAGTAAATTTTGAAAATGAAACAGTTTAAATAATGAACAATAACACCAGATCCTTGAGCACTTTTAACTCCTTTTTATAGTCTGAAAACCATTGCTGCTCATATATTTTGCGAAGGTTTCGTAACCATCCTGTTTAATTTTATCGACACAAGCGGATCTGTCGGAACGTAAAATGAATCCTATTGCTCTCGCCACAAAATTGTTATACTTTTTACATTGTTTTACATCGGAAAACTCATTGCAGTCGGCACAGCTCTTTATGCTCTTACCCATACAACATTTTCGTATATCGCACCAACTTGCCTTATGATTTCCCTCACAACCGGGACACTTCCCATTTATGTATGATTTGCATGCTCCGCAGTATAATCCACAAAAAGCAATTAAACTTGGGTCGTTTTTGATTGTATTCATAACTGTAATGTATTCGCTTGTTTTACTAATCTTAATATTTGTGTTTTACTCGAAAATAAGTTTTTGCTGAATAGGATTCTCGGGGTTATAAAAGTTCATTTGAGTAGAAATACCGTATTCTAAAGACTTTTCATAAAAGACACCGTACAACTCTTTAGAATTAGGTGATACACAGCTATACTTTTGTCCAAAATCTTTTTCATATCTTTCTCTTAGCTGCGGAAAATGCTTATCGAGTTGATTATAGAAATACTCGCGCTGACCATCGCGAATTGTAACTCCAAAAAATGGAATTACATAGCTAGCACCAGAATCCTTGGCCATTTTCAATATCTCAATAACATTGCGTTTACTATCATTTATATAGGGAAGAACTGGCATAAAAGTTATCCCACAATAAATACCTGCACTTGAAAGTTGCTTAATTGCCTCGAAGCGTTTGCTAGAAACTGGGGCATTTGGCTCAATAATCTTGCTCAAGTCGTCGGATGATGTTGTAATTGTGAGCGATATTGCCAAGTAAACACGGGTAATCTTGTCAAAAAGGTCGATATCGCGGGTTACAAGGTTACTTTTTGTAATAATATGAACCGGGAATCGATACTTTACCATTAATTCCAAAGCACTTCGAGTGAGCAAACATTCTTGCTCAATAGGCATGTAGCAGTCGTTCATTGAGCCAAATCCAACAGTACCTCTATTCCTTTTGCTTTTCAGTTCCTTTTCAAGTATTGTAATCGCATCTTTTTTAATTCGTATGTCTGATAGTTCGCCAAGTTGATAGCATTCGCTTCTGGAGTCGCAATATATACATC
>WBUV01000461.1 GCA_008933525.1 Bacteroidales bacterium
TAGTATCAGTCTAAGAAATCAATAAATAATTAAATAGTTTTGTGGAAAAATCAAGAAATAAACGAGCCTTATGGTTGAGCAAAAGAACAATCCCTTACATGGCGTTACATTAGAGACAATAATGGTTTATTTAGTCGATTACTATGGCTGGGAAGGCCTATACAACAAAATCAGGGTTAACTGTTTCTCGAATAATCCCAGCATAAAGTCAAGTTTAACTTTTCTGCGAAAAACTCCCTGGGCTAGAAAAAAGATAGAGGATCTGTATTTGTTTACAATCAATAAGGGAAATAGGTTTAGCAACTAGATATTGCTTTCCGAATACAATTAATATCTTTGTAACAGTAATCGATAATTGTATGTTAAAATATAAGCGTATTCTTTTGAAGCTCAGTGGCGAAGCACTAATGGGCGAAGATAAGTATGGCATTAACACCTCCGTTTTGAACTCTTATGCCGAACAAATTAAAGAGGTTGCCGCAATGGGTGTTGAAATTGGAATTGTAATTGGGGGGGGAAATATCTTCCGTGGACTTAGCGGCGTTTCCAAAGGTTTCGATAGAGTTAAGGGCGACCAAATGGGAATGCTTGCCACAGTTATAAATAGTTTGGCAATTCAATCGGCCATTGAGGGTGCAGGTGGAAAAGCCAAGGTTTTTACTGCAACCAAAATGGAGCCTGTTGGAGAACTTTACTCAAAAGCTAAGGTTTTAGATGCTTTCAAGCAAGGTTTTGTTTGCATTATTGCAGGTGGAACAGGAAACCCATTCTTCACTACCGATACTGCATCTGCTTTACGTGGTGTTGAAATTGAGGCAGAGGTGCTACTCAAAGGAACCCGTGTTGACGGTGTTTACACTGCCGATCCAGAAAAAGATAAAACCGCCACCAAGTTCGATGAGATAACTTTTACTGAAGCTTACGAGAAAAGGTTAAAGGTTATGGATTTAACAGCATTTACAATGTGTAGCGAGAACAATCTACCTATCTTTGTTTTCGATATGAACACCGCAGGAAACCTGAAAAAAGTTGTTTTGGGTGAAAAAATTGGCACATTAGTTAAAAATTAAATATTTTTATTCCCGAATTTAAAAGGTAAAAGTATGACTCCGGATGATGCAAAAAAAGTTATAAATGTGGCCGAAGGGCAAATGTCCAAAGCCATTGACCACCTTGAGAATGAACTTAGAGTAATTCGAGCAGGAAAAGCTAACCCTTCAATGCTTTCGGGCATTATGGTGGATTACTACGGAACAATGACTCCATTGGCACAAATTGCAAGCGTTGGTAGCCCCGATGCCAGAACCATTGTTATTCAACCTTGGGAAAAGAAGATGATTGACCCCATTGAACGTGCAATTATGGCTGCCAATCTAGGTTTCAATCCTCAGAATAATGGCGAAACTGTTCGTATAATGGTTCCACCATTAACCGAGGAGCGCCGTAAGGATTTGGTTAAGCAGGTTAAGCACGAGGGCGAGAATGCGCGTGTAAGCATTCGCAACGCTCGTCGCGATGCCATTGAGGAAATCAAAAAGATGCAGAAGAACGGTCTTGCCGAGGATGCTGCTAAGGATGCTGAAACGAAAGTTCAAAAGGTAACTGATACCTACAACAAAAAAGTTGATGAGCATCTGGAAAAGAAGGAAAAAGAGATAATGACAGTATAAATAAAGAAGGGCTGAATTTTCAGCCCTTCTTTCGTATTTTACTTTTAGTGTGCTTCTAACCAATTACTGCCAATACCCATTTCAATTTCAAGAGGGACTTTAAGTTCGATAGCACCCTCCATACAGGTTTTTACAATTGCTTTTACTTTTTCCAACTCAGGTTTGTAAACATCGAACACCAACTCGTCGTGAACCTGAATAATCATTTTCGATTGCAGCTTTGATTGCTCCAACTCTCGGTGAATGTTAATCATTGCCAACTTTATAATATCGGCAGCGGAGCCTTGAATTGGTGCATTAATGGCGTTACGCTCAGCCAAACCACGAACAGTTCCATTATTTGAGTTAATATCAGCAAGGTAACGTTTTCGACCAAATATTGTGGAAACATAGCCTTTTTCACGTGCTTCGGCAACGCAACTATCCATATACTTTTTCACTCCAGTGTAAGTGGCAAAGTAACCATCAATTAAATCCTTTGCCTCGGTTCTGGAAATGCCCAATCGTTGCGATAGTCCGAAGGCTGATATTCCGTAAATCATACCAAAGTTGGCCGTTTTAGCTCGGCTACGTTGCTCGCGCGAAACCTCACTCAACGGAACTTTGAATATTTTCGCAGCTGTTGCTGAGTGAATATCGGCTCCATGCTGGAATGCATCGAGCATTTGCTCATCACCACTAACGTGCGCCATTAGGCGCAACTCTATTTGCGAGTAGTCGGCCGATAGAATCACGAAATCACCCGGCGACGGGATGAATGCTTTACGAATTTCGCGTCCATTCTCATCGCGAATTGGGATATTTTGCAGGTTAGGATTATTGGAACTCAACCTACCGGTAGAGGCAACTGCCTGATTAAATGAGGTATGAATTTTTCCGCTTTTGGAGTTAACCAAGGTTGGAAGAGTTTCAATGTATGTCGATAAAAGTTTCTTTAGCGACCTGAATTCCAGTATCTTTCCAACTATAGGATGTGAATTGATGTACTTCATCAACTCCTCCTCGTTGGTGGAGTACTGTTTGGTTTTTGTAAGCTTTGCGTCGGGCGATATTTTTAACTTTTCGAACAGCACTTCGCCCAGTTGTTTCGGGGAGGAGATGTTTAAGTCAGGTACACCTGCCAAGGTCTTAATT
>WBUV01000462.1 GCA_008933525.1 Bacteroidales bacterium
ATCAAAACAATGGATTGAGCATTAAGGAAGTTTTTATTCTACAAAGTATTTACTCTCTTTCAATAGTTCTACTAGAGATTCCTTCGGGTTATTTTGCCGATGCGCTTGGACGAAAAAACACACTAATTGCTGGAGCAATACTAGGTTTTGCAGGATACGCTACATACTCCTTCGCTGCGGGATTTATTGGATTTATGATTGCCGAGATAATACTTGGCTTTGGCCAAAGTATGATTTCAGGAGCCGACTCTGCCCTACTCTATGACTCCCTGCTCGACGATGGCAAACAGGACGACTACCTGAAGCATGAAGGACGAATGTCCTCAGTTGGTAATTTTGCTGAGGCTGCAGCGGGCATTATTGGAGGTCTACTTGCAGCATTAAGCCTACGCTACCCATACTACGGACAAACCTTTATTGCATTCCTAGCAGTTCCTGCAGCAATGACACTAATTGAGCCTAAAATAAACCAGAACAGGGTAGATTTAAATTGGAAGCAAATAGTTGGGATTGTTCGCTACTCGCTAATTGATAATGTTGAACTACGATGGAACATAATATACTCGTCAGTTGTTGGAGCATCAACCCTAACAATGGCCTGGTTTGTACAACCGTGGTTAATTAGAGCCGATGTTAAGGTGGAGTCGTTCGGAGTAATTTGGACAGGACTAAATTTGATTGTAGGTTTTGCCGCTATGTACGCCTACAAAGCCGAAATAAAATTTGGCCGCAAGCCATTGATTATCGCACTTAGCATAGCGCTAGGGCTTGGCTTTGTTCTTGTTGGAATTATTCCTCAACTCTGGGCATTATCGCTATTTATAATCTTCTACATAGCCCGTGGTATAGCAACGCCAATTCTAAAGGATGGAATAAATCGCCTAGCACCATCCAATATGCGAGCAACCATCCTATCGGTAAGAAACTTTACAATTAGGATTATTTTCTCTATTTGGGGACCTTTCTACGGTTGGCTTACCGACAAATTAAGTTTGACACATGCATTGGTAATTGCTGGAGCAATTTTCTTTATTTTATCTGCATTCAGTTTATTCTTCCTTTTCTATTTCAGGAAAAGAAACTAACACTCCACAATTAACCCGTCGTAGGCCAAGCAGACATTTTCGGGAAGTTGAGCGGCAATATTCTTATAAATCCCCATTTGATGACTAACATGTATAATATACGCTCTGCGAGGGCCGAGTTCGGCAATCAACTTTAACGCTTCGGGCAACGAGTAGTGCGACAGATGCTTTTGCATACGTAAAGCGTTAATTACTAAATATTTTGAACCTACAATCTTCTCCTTCTCCACCTCATCGATAAAGTTAGCATCGGTAATGTAGGTTAAATCGCCTATGCGAAAACCGTAAATTGGTAATTTATAGTGATATGCCCTTATGGGAATAATCTTTAATCCCATAATGTCAATAGGTTGACCATCTATCTCATTTAAACAAATCTCCGGAATGCCAGGATACTTATGCTCTGCAAATACATAGGAATATTCTGTTCTAATTGCATCTAGCACTCGGGGTTCACCCCAAATATCCATCGGACGTTTGTTAATCCAGTTGAAAGCTCGTACATCGTCTAACCCGGATATGTGGTCGCGATGCTCGTGTGTAACAAGGATGGCATCGAGGTTTTTAACCTTTGCCTGAAGCATCTGCTGGCGAAAATCGGGACCCGCATCAATGGCAATGGTAATGCCGTTATGCTCAACAAGAGCAGCAGTTCTTAGCCTTTTATCGCGTGTATCGGCCGATTGACAAACTGGACAAGAGCATGCTATAACTGGCACACCCTGAGAAGTTCCCGTTCCCAAAAAAGTTAGCTTCACCCTATTACCCTACTTTTAAGCGATAAGTAAATCAAATACAATAAAACTACCACAGCCATAACGGCCGATGGTATTGCAGCTTCCTTACCAAACAATGTAATTGCTGTAAAAACCGAAAATCCTGAACTCTTAATAGCCACTAACATCGACTGTGAAGTTATGATGCTATTCGAAACACCAACCTTATCGGCAATTTTAGTATAAACATAACCCAACACGAAAGTTGCTGTCAAAAGAATAAGCGATACTTTGATCAAAAGCATTGGCTCGGTGAAGAATACCTCTCGGTTTAAACCAACTGCCACAAAAATAAGTACAGCAAAGCCCCAATCCACTACTTTTCCACGGATTGGCTCTATGTACTTAAACAACGGCTTCCAAAGTAAAAAACGCGAAATAATTAACGGAGCAACAACTAGCTGAACCATCATTATAAATAAATCCCAAGAGCTAATTCCCTTGGAAGCAGCAAAAACATTAACCAGTAACGGTGCTATAAATATTGAACCAAGGAAAGCCCCAACAACTCCAACTATTGCGTAAATAACATCGCCTTTAAGAATGTAGGAGAATGGAATTATAGCTACGCCTGGAGGTGCCGCTGCAATAACAACAAAGCCATAAAACAATTCAGGAGTAGGCATAAACCAGTATGCTAAAGGCAATAGCACAAGACTAAACAAACCATAATTTAGTAAAATTCCCATCAGAAATGGTTTGTAAACACCATTAAAATCTCTTACCTGACTCATTCTCATCCCTGTCATTGAGAATGTCATTGTAATTGCTAATGCGGGAAAAGTTAAACTCTTTAACGACGACGCCTTATCGCCCATAATTATTCCTGCCAGTACCGCAAAAACAAGTATTGTGTTTCTATTTAAAAGAATTTGCTTTATAATTCTAATCATTCCAATTACCTTAGTGCAAAATTTTAGTAAATATAGTTAGAT
>WBUV01000013.1 GCA_008933525.1 Bacteroidales bacterium
GCTTTGGAGAGCGCTATTCTTCGCTTGATTATCCTTGTTCATCATTCATTGGTGTTCAGCGATGAACTATACAGCTCCTTGAGCAATCATTGAGTCAGCAACTTTCACAAATCCTCCAATGTTGGCTCCATCTACATAGTTGATGAAACCATCGGGTTGGGTTCCATACTTCTTGCAGGTTTCGTGAATGTTAATCATAATTTGATGTAAACGTTGGTCAACCTCCTCGCGAGTCCACGATAGACGTAGCGAGTTTTGCGACATTTCAAGTCCGGATGTTGCAACACCACCAGCATTGGCTGCTTTACCAGGGCCATAAAGTATTTTGGCATTTAGGTAAACCTCAATAGCTTCGGGGGTTGATGGCATATTGGCACCCTCCGAAACACACATACAACCGTTACGAACAAGAGTTTTGGCTTCCTCTCCGTTAATTTCGTTCTGGGTTGCAGATGGCAGTGCTATATCGCACTTAATGCCCCAAGGACGCTCGGATGGGAAGTAGTCGCAGCCGTACTTCTCGGCGTACTCCTTAATACGACCACGTTTTTCGTTCTTTAGCCACATTACATATTTTAGTTTTTCGGCATCAATTCCTTTGGGGTCGTAGATAAATCCTTCAGAATCGGAAAGGGTAACGCATTTTCCGCCAAGGTCGTTTACCTTTTCAACAGTGTACTGAGCAACGTTCCCAGAACCAGAAACGGTTACTGTTTTATCCTTAAAGGTTTCGCCACGAGTTTTAAGCATTTCCTGAGCAAAGTAAACGTTACCATATCCTGTAGCCTCTGGACGAATTAAAGAACCGCCCCATTTAAGGCCTTTACCTGTTAAAACACCGGTAAACTCATTTCTAATACGCTTGTATTGGCCAAACATAAAGCCAATTTCGCGTCCACCAACACCAATATCACCCGCAGGAACATCAGTATCGGGACCAATATGGCGGAAAAGTTCAGTCATAAAACTTTGACAGAAACGCATCACTTCCTTATCGCTCTTACCTTTTGGGTCGAAATCGGAACCGCCCTTACCGCCTCCCATAGGAAGTGAAGTAAGACTATTCTTGAAAACTTGCTCAAAAGCTAAGAATTTTAGGATGCTTAGGTTTACCGTTGGGTGGAAACGCAATCCGCCTTTGTATGGGCCAATGGCGCTGTTCATTTCAATGCGGTATCCACGGTTTACTTGGATGTTTCCTTTGTCGTCAATCCAGGGAACGCGGAAAATGATGGTTCTTTCTGGTTCTGTAATCCTTTCAAGTATTCGCTCGTCGGAGTATATTGGATGCTCATCGATGTAAGGCATTATACTTTCAATAACTTCTCTGGCGGCTTGATGAAACTCAGGTTCAGCAGGGTTTTTTGCCACTAAGGTTGCCATAAAGGCATTTACTTTTTCTTGAAGTGCCATGTTTTTCATATTGAAATAGTTTAAGTTGGTTATGTTGATATTTGTTTGTTTACAAGCTGAAATTATGTCGATTTGTAATCCGATTGTCAGAATAAATTAAAAAACAGTTATTTACGGAAGTGCGGGTAAGGGGAATTACGGAGGCTATTTACGTGTTTCACGTATTTTGATTTTATTTTATTGCTAATGAGTAATTTTAGGTATAACTTGAAATGGTTTGAGGAGTAGTGTAGAGTTAAGATTTTTTGAGTCATTTGTAACCAGTCATCTGTATCAAAGCCTAATAATCTATTCTCTCAATAACTTTTAACCATTAATCCACTAACCATATCAACCCAAAGAATATGGACCATAATACTGACCCCGAGGAGTTTTTCCGATTGTTAGCTCAGAGCAAGGAGCGTTTAAAGGAACTTTCGGCCATTAATTATGCAATCAATATAATTAAGGAGAGTAAACCTATTCCTGAGACATTACATCAGTTCTGCTTGATATTGCCCGATGCTTGGCAATATGCAGAGTTTGCTGTTGCCAGAGTTAAGTATGGGCAGTACGAGTTTCAAACTGTTGGTTTTAAAGAGACTCCGTGGTGTCAGCGTCAGGGGTTTGAGTCCATAGATGGTGTTTTTGGTGCAATTGAGATTTTCTACACTCGCGATTTACCCAAGGAGTTCGAAGGACCTTTCCTTAAGGAGGAGCGCGACCTAATTAATAACCTGGCAAATATCCTTGTTGGGTACATCAACAGTATCAAAGGTCGCGATGTAATTCGTGAGGTTAAATCATCGCCGCGGAAAAAGGCATCTGCTGAAATTCCCCATACCAAAAAATTGTTGCAACGATTCATCAATCAGCATAATGCCGATAGGGATGTTTACCACGATTTAATGCCCTTTAAGGTTCACGAAATATTGCTCATATCAACTCTTTACGATGCTTACAGTATTGAGCGTGAGGATAGGCTTACCGATAATATTTTAGGTGAGTACGCCAAGTTAAGCCTTTCGGGTGTACCTCGTATTACAGGAGTATCAACGTTAGATGAGGCGCTTGAGAAACTGGAGGAGCGCTACTTCAATATGATTATCATTATGATGGGTGCCGATACCGTTAACCCTCTTAAGATGGCGGCTAGAATTAAAGGTGAGTATCAGCATATTCCGTTGTATTTGTTGGTTAACAATAGTTCAATTGTTAATGATATTGAGAAGAACCCGAATTCTATTGCAGGAATCGATAAGATTTTTGTGTGGAATGGCGAGCCCAAAATATTCTTCTCGATGATTAAGTTGCTCGAGGATAGGGTTAATATTGAGAACGATACCCGTGTGGGGTTAACGCGTGTTATTCTTCTGGTTGAGGATTCGCCCAAGTACTACTCACGGTACTTGCCTTTGCTTTACGGAAGTGTGCTGGAGCAAACAAAGCGCGTGGTTGAGGATGTAAGCACCGACGATTTGTACAAGGTGCTACGTATTAGAATTCGCCCAAAAATACTGCTTGCAGGGAATTACGAGGAGGCCTTGGAACTATTCAATAGGTACAAGAACTATATGCTCTGCCTAATTTCCGATGTGAAGTTTTACCGGAATGGCGTGCTCGACGATAACGCTGGCGTAATGCTGGTGGAGCATGCACGTAAAATGTTGCCAAATTTGCCTGTGATTCTTCAATCGTACGAAAATTCCAACGAGGAGATAGCATTTAAACTTAAAGTTTCGTTCCTAAATAAGAACTCGGAGAGTTTGCTGATTGATATTAAGAACTTCCTTAGTAACTACTTGGGTTTTGGCGATTTTGTTTTTAAAGACCAACATGGGAATCCCATTGCAATTGCTTCAACAATGGAGGAGTTTGAAAGGGCTTTAAGGATAATCCCCGACGAAAGTTTGCTCTACCATGCACAGAAGAACCATTTCTCGATGTGGCTCTCGGCTCGTGGCGAAATTCAGGTGGCACGTATAATTCACCCTTCTAAAATTGACGATTTTTCTGGCCCTATGGATATTCGAGAATATCTGCTTACAACGCTCAAAAAGTATAGGCAGGAGAAACGCCGTGGCAAAATTGTGGGCTTTGAAACCGACTGGGAGGTTGATGAGAGTAATATTGTGAGTTTAGCCGATGGTTCGTTTGGGGGAAAGGGGCGTGGTTTATCATTCATCAATACGTTGCTGTACACTTTTGATATATCGCAGTACACACCAGAGATCAATCTGCGAACACCGCGAACTTCTATTGTGGGAACAAACGAGTTTGAATGTTTTATGATGAAGAACGACCTTTATGATAAGGTCTTCAATTCGAAAAGTTATGAAGAAATTCAGCATCACTTTGTGAATGCTGAACTATCTGACCAACTTAAGTTGAGACTCGATAGACTTTTACAAATATATCATCGTCCGCTGGCTGTGCGTTCCTCCGGAATGCTCGAGGATTCAATAATGCAACCCTTTGCAGGTATTTTCGAAACCTATCTTATCCCAAATGCCCATCCCGATAGGTCGGTAAGGCTACAGCGACTAATGACAGCCATTAAGTTGGTTTATGCATCGGTTTTTTCGCCCACTGCGTTGGCGTATATTAAGGCGATCAACCTAAAAATTGAGGACGAAAAGATGGCGGTTATTATTCAGGAGGTTGTAGGGGAGAGGTTCGATAATTACTACTATCCGCATATTAGTGGCGTTGCGCAATCGTACAATTACTATCCGTTTGGGCATATCGAACCGGAGGATGGTTTTGCCAATATTGCCCTTGGGCTGGGAAAGTATGTTGTTGAGGGTGGTCGTGCATATCGGTTTTGTCCAAAGTACCCAACGCTGATAAACTACACCTTGGATGATTTGATTAAGAACTCGCAAGTTGATTTTCTTGCTGTTGATATGGAGCGCCGTGAGTACGATTTACTAACAGGCGATGAGGCCGGTTTGGCGCGTCTGGATTTGTTTGAGGCCGAACAGCACGGAACCCTAAAGCATTGCGCATCGGTTTATAGCCCAGAGAATGGGAGTTTAACACCAGGCGTAAACCAGCCCGGGCCACGCGTGGTGAACTTTGCGAATATTCTAAAGTATAACTATGTGCCCTTGGCACATACAATTGATGTTATCCTCGATATTGTTCAGGAGGCGCTTGGTGCTCCTTGCGAAATAGAGTTTGCAGTGGACTTGAACCGCGATGCTAACTATAAAGCGTCATTCTTCCTGTTGCAAATTAAGCCATTGATGGGTAACGTTCAGGAGTATAAAATTAATCCTGATACAATTCTTAAGGATAAAGTTGTGCTGCTTTCTAACAATAGTATGGGTAATGGCTATATCAATACAATCTCCGATGTGATTTTTATTAACCGTGAGAATTTCAACAAATCGATGACGTTGGAGATGGCCAAGGAGGTGGACTACCTGAATAATTTGATGATTGAGGAGAATAAACAGTATATTTTGATAGGCCCCGGACGCTGGGGAACCCGCGATAGGTGGATAGGTATTCCGGTTACCTGGCCGCAAATTTCCAACGCTAAAGTGATTGTTGAAACCAGCTTTGAGGATTTCCCGTTGGATGCATCGTATGGTTCGCATTTCTTTCATAACGTGATATCAATGAATGTTGGGTATTGCTCCGTTGGCAACTACGATAGTTACTCATTTATTTCGTGGGATAAGTTGAACTCTCTGCCCGTTGTCAACCAAACAACATTCTTTAAACACGTACAGTTTCCAAAACCTTTGGAAATTAGGATGGACGGCTCGCAACGATTGGTTGCAGTAAGTTTTAACGAAGATTAGCGCTGTAAAAGTAATCGTTCGTTAAATTTGCAGAATGCAAAAACAAAAATCCATTCTCACAGCCGATGGCTCGCATACCCTTTTCTCTGAAATTCACGGAGCCTACTACCATTCTATGAATGGAGCGCTAACGGAGTCGCAGCATATCTTTATCAATTCAGGCTTTAAGCATTTATCTGGGACGTTAAAACAGATTTCAATCTTAGAAATTGGATTAGGAACTGGGCTGAATGCTGCGCTAACAGCCAGCGAATCGTTAATTAGTGGCGTTGAAACACTCTATACCGCCCTTGAACTATATCCAATTACGGAACAGCAAATCAAGGATTTGAATTACAGCCAGATATTAAACCACGAAGTTGCTGAGTGTTGGAGTAGGATTATGCTTGCAGAGTGGAATTCATCTGTTGAAATAAATCAATCCTTTAGGATTTTTAAGATTAATGAGGATTTTACCAAGTGGATTCCTGTAGTAAGTTTTAACCTAATTTACTTTGATGCCTTTGCTCCCGACGACCAACCTGAGATGTGGAGCGTTGAGATGTTCCAGAAACTCTACTGTTCCCTTTCTGTTGGTGGCGTTTTGGTAACATACTCGTCAAAGGGAATTGTGAAACAAGCCCTTCGGGCTGCTGGGTTCAGAGTCGAGCGACTAGCAGGACCTCCTGGCAAAAGGCATATCTTAAGGGCTGTAAAGGAGTAACAGTTGATTTTGTTTGCTTTACAGGAGTGATGTTTATAAATATCTGTCAACTCATTTTCTAATAATTTTCATTTTCTTGGCAAAAAATTATACTTTTGAGGCCAATTGAATATTGTGTAACTATTAATTCGAAAAAATATGGGAGCATTTCACGCGTACGACATTCGGGGGATTTACAATAAGGACTTTAACAAGGACGATGCCTACAAAATTGGTTTCTTTTTGGTTGAATTACTTAAAACCGATAAGGTTTTAGTTGGTAGAGATGCACGTGAATCGTCCGATGAGATTTACGAGAACTTAACCCGTGGTATTACCGATGCTGGTGCCGATGTGTATAACCTTGGTTTATCGACCACTCCAATGGTTTACTACGCAACAGCAAAAGGAAATTTCAACGCTTCGGTTCAAATTACTGCTTCGCACAATCCGCGAGAGTATAATGGGATGAAGGTGTCGCGCGAGAATGCTGAGCCTGTTGGTTACGATACCGGCCTTAAGTTTATTGAGGAGAAGGTTAAAACCACACCCGTTGTTCCTGTTGCTAAGAAAGGGAAAATTGTTGAGCACAATATAAAGCAGGAGTACATTGCCTTCCTAAATGGATTCAAACGCGATTACTCCAATTTGTCAGTTGGTATCGACTGTTCTAATGGTATGGCTGCGCTAATTATCAAGGATATTCTTGGTCATACTCCCGTTTACCTATACGATGAGTTGGATGGTACATTCCCAAATCACGAGGCAAATCCATTAGTTCCAGAAAACGTTGTTGATTTGCAGAATCTTGTTCGCAAGCATAAGTGCGATTTGGGTATCATTTTCGATGGCGATGGCGACCGTGTTATGTTTGTGGATGAAAATGCCCGCTTTATATCTCCCGACCTTATGATTGGTCTTTTGGGTCATTACTTCCTTGAGGAAAAAGGATTAAAAGGTAACGTGCTACAGGATATTAGAACATCAAAGGCTGTTGGCGAGTATCTAACACCAATGGGTGCAAATATGCACACCTGGCGTGTAGGGCGTGCTTTTGCGGCCAAGAAACTTCGCGAGATTGATGGGATTTACGGTGGTGAACTTGCTGGTCACTACTATTTCCGCGATTTCTTCTATTCTGATTCTGGTATGTTGGCCTGTATTCTTATCCTGAATGTGGTGAGCAAGATGAAGGCTCAAGGAAAATCGCTATCGCAAATTATCGATAAGATTGAAACCTACGCCAATTCTGGTGAAATCAACTTCAAGATTGAGAAGAAACGTGAGGCTATGGATGCCGTTCGCGATTTCTTTATCAATAGCGAAAAGCCAACCGCTTCGTACGATTTTGATGGTTACCGTGTTGAGTTCCCCGATTGGTGGTTCAATATTCGCCCTTCGAACACAGAGCCCTACCTGCGTTTTATTGCCGAGGCAAAAACAACTGCAATGTTGGACGAGAAGGTAAGCAAGGCTAAGGAGATTATTAATAGTATTAAGTAGGAAGACATTAAGTAAATAGTTTTAAGTTACCCCGCTCTGCATAGCGGGGTATTTTTTTAAGAGTCTTTAATATACTTCAATGTTTATACGATATTAAAAATGTTACCTTTGATTACATAAATCGAAATCTTTAAAAATGATTATTAAAAAATGTCTATGTATCAATTACTAATTCATTTTTGGAAGGAGAAATTACGGTCTCCCTTTTGGCAAAAAAGCATTTTTATCAATATCCTTTTAGGTTTTATTGGTATTTACCTTGCGTTAAATATTCTAATGCTAGGCTTCTTTGCCGATAAAATTGTTGCTGAGGTATTCCCAAATCAGGATGTATTGGCGGCATTTAACCGTTTGTTGTTCTACTACTTCGGGTTCGATATTGTAATTCGTTTCTTTTTGCAGCAATTACCCGTAATGTCAATTCAGCCCTATTTAGCACTGCCAGTAAAGAAGAGTACTTTGTTGCACTTCCCATTGGTGCGGAGTGTGTTTAACTTTCTCAACCTTTTTGCGCTGCTTTTAATTTTACCTTTTTTCTTTAAGGTTGTTTTAAGCACGCAATCGTCGTTTTACAGTGTTTCGTGGATTGTGTCGGTAATATCGTTTATTGCTTTCAATAACTTTTTAAACTTTACCGCGAAAAAATACTTTGTTAAGAAGCCACTGTTGGTTATACTGTGGATAGTTGCCTTGTCAATATTTATCTACCTCGATATTGCAAAAATCATCTCTGTTTCATCGTTATTTAGCAATGCGCTTGGCTTGTTGAGCCAAACCGCTCTATTTGCTTTATTCCCAGTTGTGTTGGCAGTAGTGTCGTACTATGTAGCCTATGAGTTGCTTCGAAGGAACGCATACATTGAGGGCGTAGAGAAGCAAAACAATGCAAAATCGACCTCATTCCAGTTTTTGTCAAACTACGGGTTGATTGGAACGCTAATTGGCTCAGAGTTGAAGTTGATATTCAGGAATAAACGCCCAAAATCTGTTTTTTATCTCAGTATTTTTTTCTTACTGTATGGATTTATCTTTTACAACGACCAATATTTGAATAGCCCGTATATGTTGACGTTTGTAGGGATATTCCTTACCTCCAACCTTGCAATGTTTTTCTATCAGTATGCGTTTTCGTGGGAAAGTTCATTTTATGATATGTTCTTAGTTCATAGGATATCCACCTTCAACTTTGTTTTGGCAAAGTATTACCTATTTGCAATAATGTGTGTGGCGAGTTATTTGGTAACGCTCCCTTACGCATTTATAGATTCAAAAATTGCGCTCATAAACACTGCAATTGTGCTCTATAATGTTGGAATAACCTCCATATTAGTATTCTTCTCTGGTACATTTAGCAGTTCAAGCATCGATTTAGGCCGAAGCCAATTTATGAATTACCAAGGTACAGGGGCACATCATTTTCTTATGATGATTCCATTGTTTGGTATCCCAATGATTATTTATTTAATTTTCAGTTTGATTGGAATGGAAGAGTTTGGCTTTTTCGGAGTAGGTCTTATTGGTGCAATTGCAATTCTGCTTCATAGGCAACTTGTCGGATTTATCAGCAATAGACTAGTTAAAAGAAAGTATATTATGTCAAGTGGTTTCAGAAAATAATAATTACAGCTATGATAGAGATTTTAAAACTTCAAAAAGTATATAGTCAGAGTTTTGCACTTACTATTGAAAATCTAAAAATTAATAAAGGCGAACTTATTGGCCTGGTTGGTAATAATGGTGCGGGGAAAACAACGTTATTGAGTTTGATACTCGATTTAATTAAGGCTACCGACGGACATGTGAAATCCAAAGATTTGCAGGTTGATAAAACCGACGATTGGAAAAACTATACTGGCTCTTATCTTAACGAGCGTTTCTTAATTCCTTATCTTACTCCATTGGAGTTTTTTGAGTTTGTTGGAAATCTGTACGGTAAGAACAAATCAGACATTTCAATCTTTATGAAGGAAAATGAAGATTTTTTCTCAATTGAAGATAAAGATTTGTATATCCGTGAACTTTCCGCAGGTAATAAAAACAAGGTTGGTATATTGGCAACAATGATATCAAATCCAGAAATAATTATTCTCGACGAACCTTTTGCAAACCTAGACCCCAGCTCTCAGCTTTGGTTAAAATCTAAATTGAAGGATTTGAACGCTAAGGGTACAACCATAATTATATCAAGTCACGATTTGATGCACGTTACAGAGATTTGCTCCCGAATTTTGATTCTTGAGAATGGTAAAATTATAAACGATAGCAAAACGCACAGTAACAGCTTGCAGGAGTTGGAGAGTTACTTTAAACTGAATTAATGCCTAAGGATTTTGAGGATATTCTATTGATTGGTCAGCACGATAAGTACGTGCTGACTCTTTCTAATCCTAAGAATATTCTAAAGTCCAACGGAGAAATTTGTAGTACTTTCATTGGAACGCGCCAAAGCAATGGACAAAAAGTAATTGTTAAGCGTTTCCATAAGTATTTAAACAATAATCCACTTTATTGTTTTCGTGCTGAACGAGAATATGAGGGTTTATCCAAGTGCACACTGCAAACCCCTGAGTTAATTATTCAGGATGACACTAAATACCTTGTTCGTGATTTTACCGAAGGTATCGACTTGCAGAAAATCATAACTGGGAAATACAAAGCAAAGATTACAGTTCAACAAAAAATTCTGATTGTAATTGAAGCGCTAAAAGCGCTAAAACGCATACACGATGAAGGCTTTGTTCATTGCGATATAAAACCTGGCAATATTATAGTTAGAAAGGTTGATGATGTTATCAACTTTGATAATCTACAGGTGGATATTATTGATTTTGGATTGATTCGTAAGCCTTCGGAACCATTGTGCAATAAAGGCGATAAGTTGCCTTTTTCGTTGATTTACTCCTCGCCTGAACAGATTCTAAACCTTTGGGAGTTAATTCAGCCACAAACCGATATTTACGCAATGGGGGTAACGCTTTGGCAATTGCTAACAAGCAAAAATCCATGGGAAAGCAGCAATCCTTTAATGCGAATTCAATTACAATTGGTGGTTCCTTTACCTCAGCATAAGTGTATTCCTGATTTTGTTTTTGAGGTTGTTGCAAAAGCAACATCAAAGGCACGGCTCCCAAAACCACCTCGATTTTATAGTCATAACCAACTTCTGGAATTTGAGCAAGAGGCGATTGCGAACAGATATTCATCTGTCGATGAGGTGATTAATGCGCTTGAAAGTTTGGACTTATCAATGTTACAAAAGAAAAAATCGTTTTGGAAGATGTTTTCTTGAACCCCCTAAAGGGTTCAAAACCCTTTAGGGGGTATTTCTTCCCAATGTTTATTCTAAAACTATTACTCCAACAGTTAGAGATGATATTTCGCTCCTCTGGAGCTTCTTTTTTGTGTTTTGAATTTGCTACAAAGATAGAGCCGCTCTGCGGCTAATTCTAAGCCGCAGAGCGGCATAATATTTATAGATAAGCTAGTGATTTTTTAATAGCAAATCGTCCAAGGCATTCTCTAAGTTCGCAAACCTCCATTCAAATCCCAATTCTTCAAGTTTTTTGGGTTTTACAGTTTGGCTTGCAAGAAGTGTTTCATTGGCCATATCGCCTAAAACAAATCTTAGTAATGATGCTTGAATTCTAAGAAAAACTGGTCTATTTACTGTTTTACCAACTGTTTTTGTTATTTTACTTAATGAAGTCGGATTTGGAGCAACAAGGTTGAATGCTCCTGTTGCACTTTCAGTTTTAGCTAGGTGAACAATAGCCGATATATGGTCGTGTATGTGTATCCAGGGTATAATCTGTTTTCCCGAACCCAGAATTGTTCCAACAAAATACTTAATTGGACCTAGGATTTTTGGCAAAAATCCACCTTTGTTTGAAAGCACTATGCCTGTTCTGATTAGAATAACCCTAGTTTTTGATTCGCATTTCAGTGCTTGCTGTTCCCACTCATTGGTAAGGTTTGATAGGAATCCAGAGCCTTTTGGTGAGTGCTCTGTTAGCTGTTCCTGAGTGTTATGGCTGTAGTAACCAACTGCCGATGCTTGAATAAAAACTTTGGGAGGATTATTGCAGCAGTTAATGGCATTTGCAATAATTCCGGTGGAGTTAATCCTGCTATTCCAGATTTTATTCTTATTCGATTTTGTCCACGGAATCGCAATTGTATGTCCAGCAAGATTTACAATTAAATCGCAGCTGTTAATAATTGGAACAAGTTCATCGTAGTTTTTGCCACTCCACTCCACAGGAGCAACTTTCCCTCCAAAAATCTCATCTACCTTTGATTTACTGCGCGATAGGACTTTTACCTCATAGCCATCATCAAGCAAGGTGTTGATTAGCTCTTGGCCAATTAGTCCAGTTCCTCCTATTATTATTGCGGTTGGCATATTCTGAATTTTAAATTCTTTAAAACAGATATACTCTTGTATTAACAGAATTAAGGATGTAATTAATCAAACCCAGAGGGTTTGCATATTTATAGGCTATTGTTAAATTCTTTTATTCGACTCCAGCTGGAGTCGAATAAAATTAAATATCAATAAATTTCTATAAGCATTTGATGCCACTGGCATCGTTTATTAAAAACTAATAGCCTAATCAAATTATTCTATTTCAACCCAAATATCGCTTGCAATATTTAACGCTGATGTTAAGGTGCTAATATCTGTGAATAGCTCTCCGCTGGCTCCTGAGTAATGACTGTGACCAATTGGCTTAAGGAAGAACTTTCCGCCTTTTGCATCGATATGAACATCGGCAGAGTAAACCAATGCGGGCTGTGCCGATGTTGCGTAATTCTCATCGCCTGGAAAACGGTTGTTGTGCCAGTAGTTGTTCCAGTCCCAAGGCTGGTTAATCTCCATAAATAGTTTGAATTGCTTTAAATTGCTTGGAACAGTAAATCTAACCACAAAACTTCCCTGTGGAGTTGCTCCTGTATATGCATCGGGTAGTGGGTTTTCGGGACTAGGAAGAAAATAACCGTCGCTAGTCATTTTACCAAGTTTATGCAACCAGTATGGCAACGATGCGGGGCGACGTCTTTCGCCAGGTTTCCATTTACCCTTTTCATATACACCATACTTGAAAACTCCAGTTGTTATTGATTTTGATGCATATACTGTTTGTATATAGTTGCCGTTCATATCTTCAATCCAGAAAGCAATTAGTGGATGATTGAACGATTTTCCGGGTGTAAAATTGATATTAATGCCAACACCACTGTCGAAAGGTTTTGTAACAACAACCTCAGGTGTTTCGGAAGTTTTTACTGTTTGGGATGTACTGCACGATATTGCTAATACCGCTACAAGTGAGATATATATTAGATTCTTCATATGGTTAAGGTTAAAATTCAATAATAATACCAATTGTTGGCAATATAGTTCCAGAACCATCATTTTTCAACTTTTTTAGCAAATATCTTGTTGGATCTGTTGGGTTTGTAATAGGATTTCCATTTGTATCAAATTCTGTTACGTAGTTGTCGGCTGCTTCGCCTTTGAAGTTGTATATATTTTGAACATCAACATATAAGTTTAGAGTCCATTTGCTAAAATAAAACATTTTATCTACCCTAACATCCAATTGATGAAATACACCTAAACGCAACGTGTTAAATTTGCCATAATCCAAAACGGCCTGATTGCGAGTATTCCATACATCAATCAGTGCAGATGTTTGAAGGTCGTAAGGAGTGTAAGGAGCACCGCCCACTAGTCGCCATTTAAAACCAACATCCCAGCCACGCTTAAAGGTGCGGGTTGCTGTAACAGAGATTAAATGTTCATTATCCCACGATGTTGGAATAAAGCCAGAGGTAGGGTTTAGATTTCCGTCCATCTTTGCACTTTCACTTCTTACCAAAGTATAAGAGATTAATGTGTTGAATCCTAGTAGACTTTTATTTCGATAAAGGAATTCGGCTCCATATGCGCGACCTTTACCAACCGATTTTACAGGTTCATCGCCGAAAGTGCCGTAATCGGCTCCTTTGCTGGCTATCGATACAGAGTCGATTAATGAAACAGGGTAGTTGTTGTAAAGTTTCAAGAATCCCTCAACCGATAGTCGGCTCGATTCGTTTGGTAGCCATTCGCCTCCAAATACAATATGATCACTTTTTATATACTTCAAGCCATTCGATTTGTTTACTAGTTCTCCTGCAGCGTTGCTAAACCCTAGTGTGGTGTAAGATGGCTGTTGGTAGAATCGTCCCACATTGAAGTTTAGGTAATATTCTGGGGTAATTTCGTACGATGCCGAGAAACGTGGGCTAATTTGTTTGAAAAGGTTACTCATTTCGCTTGAGTAGTTATTAGCATCGGCCCGTAAACCCAGCGATAGTGTAAGTTTTTGGAAGTATGTGTGGTTAATTTGGCCAAACAAGTTCCACTTAAACATATCCATGTTGGTTTCGTAGTTGTCTGGCTGGTAGGTTTCTCCAACATATTTTGCGCGAAAAGTGCTGTTGAAGTAACGAGCATACTCCATTCCTGCTCCAAAGTTTAGGTCGTAGTTGCTCCAAACCTTTAACTGACGCTCGTACCTAAACTTATTCTCCGCTTCCCACGATTTGTAATCCAGAAGTTTAAGGGCAGATTCATCGTTGTTTTGGTACTTGTACTGTCTATTATTAAGCATATTTCGACTTACAACGTAGGTTTCGAAACCATTCTTTTTGAAATGTTTGTATGATGCACCCAAGGTGTAATTCCATTGAGTGTTTACTGGTAGATAGCCTAAAATATAACGTTGCGATTCGTCAGGATTTTTCAATCCGGTGTTGAGTTCGAAATCATCAATGGCTCCTAGTCCTATTATGGTTAACTCATTTTTACTGTCGAACTTTGTTTTGGTTTTGAACTGAAAGTCATTGTAGGTTGGAAGGAACGGTAATCCAAGTGCATTAAAAAGAAATTGAAGGTATGAGCGACGAGCCGAGAATATAAAAGATGTATTGTTACTTATAGGTCCATCGAGCGTAAGCGCTAAGTCCGAAGCCCCAACTGCAGTTTTAACTTTAAGTTTTTCCTTATTTCCATCAATCTGCCTGAAATCTAAAACAGAACTCATGGCGTTGCCAAAGTTTGCAGGAAATGCACCAGAGTAAAAGTTTACTTCACGAACAAAATCAACGTTGATAATTCCAACGGGTCCTCCCGATGCTCCTTGGGTGGCAAAGTGGTTGAGGTTTGGTATTTCAATTCCATCAAGGTAAAACCTGTTCTCATTTGGACCACCTCCTCTAACAATAACATCATTGCGATACGCAAGCGATGATGCGACACCAGGCAACGACTGTATTACACGGCTTATGTCTCTATTCCCCCCAGGGTTTTTCTCAATTTCGTCAATACCAATTCTGCGAAGCGAAACTGGTGCATCGTCGCTTCTGCGAAAAGTAGAGGCTTTCACAACAACACCCTCAAGCTCTACTGAGGTTTGTTCAATTGGCAGGTCAACAAACGCAGTTTTAGCATTTGTTACTAAAATAGCCTCAGAAATGTATGGTTTGAATCCAATTGCCGAAACACGTATCTCAACATAGCCCGGCTTCAGTCCTGTAAAGAGGTAATTTCCATCAAAATCTGACGTAGTACCAATGGTAGTGCCAAAAATTATAATATTTGCAAAGGGTATGGGTTCATTGTTCTGCTTATCATAGACTCTACCCTTTATTACCCCTGTTTCTTGCGAAAACAAAGAAAAAGACATCAAGAACGATAATATTAATATACTGTATAGTGTTTTCATATGGTTTAAATGTTTTCACAGTAAACATCAAAAAGTATAAATTGTTTAATTGGATTTTTAAAAAGTTATACAATATTACTTTAGGCTTTTCTGGAAACTAAATGCATTATTGACTACTGTTCTAAGATCAATATTAGATTGTGTATTTGTAAATGTAAAAAGTGAAATGTACTCAATGTTTTTGTTTCTATTGTTTATTGGAGCAAAATTCAACCCTTTTAGGAAAAGACTTTGATTGTTGAAACAACTCTCAATTCGTTTTAAGATATTTACGTGCACTTTTGGATCCTTTACTATTCCATTTTTGTTCACGAACTCCTTTCCTGCCTCAAACTGGGGTTTAATTAGAAGAACCATTTCCCCATTGTTCGAAAGGAACTTTGGTAAGTGGCGTGCAATTAATGTTAAGGAGATAAAGGATAAATCGCCAACAATCAAATCAACTTTTCGGGGAATGGTACTTTCTGGTAAAGTCCTAATATCGCACTCCTCCATTGAGCAAACCTGAGAGTTATTGCGCAATGTCTCATCTAACTGATTAACGCCAACATCAACAGCCCATACATAAACTGCACCGTGCTGTAAAGCACAATGAGTGAACCCTCCCGTTGAGGCTCCAACATCTAAAACGTACTTATCCTTAAAATCAATATTAAAATCCTTGATTGCCTTTTCAAGTTTAAGCCCTCCTTTTCCAACAAAAGGCATAGCATCGGTTGAGTTGTATTCAACCTTTGCATCATCATTTACAATAAATGAACCTTTGGTAATAACAACCCCATTGACCTTTACGAGGCCTTTCTGAATGCTATCCTTGGCTTTTTCGCGCGATTTTATTAAACCATTTTCGACCAAATAAGTGTCAAGACGCTTCATTGGAGTGTAGTTTTTCGAGTAATTTTTTCGATTTTGATGCTATTCCGGGAGTTGCATCAATCATATTTAGTCTTATGACATGTGGCAACTCTTCGCTTACCCATTCGTTGTTTGGGGCAAAATACATAAGAATATCCATACAGTGCGCTTTCACTGCTATAGGAGTTTTCGTGTTAAGCAGCCACTCAAAGCAAACTTCAGTTAAGGTCTCAATGTGCTTTTGATTTTTCTTCAGTTTTAGAATATCTTTTGCAGCACCATATTCTAGAGTACATTTTACAATTTTTGCATAATGACGCTGAACCGACATGTTTTTAGTGCTTGGCATTGCTTCAACAATCGGAATGAACCATTTCTGCAATAGTTTAGGATTGTCAATAAGAATGTGCTCCAGCACCCAGGCAGAATGAAATGCCAAAACGTTGTCGGAATTTGATGTTAAATCAAATAGCAGCTCAATTCCATTGGGCTGTTTGGAAAATATTTCCGCCAAATTTAGCACGTCATTCTTTCGAAGTGAATATCTTAGTCGTTCGAATATTTTGTCGTCGTCCATCATCGTATAAATTCACATCAAAAATAGAAAGATGCATAGTAATTCCGATATTCTTGTTGATCTTTTTGATAAAGTAAAGGTTAGTAATGCTTTAGAAAGGGTAGAGTTGATTTTTGGTGCTAAGTATGTAGCTGCCATTGCTGAAAATGGGAATGTTGGAGTTTCTGCAACCCTGGGCGTAGAGGTAGATTCTGTAAATATTAAGAATTTAAATTTTGATAAAGTTAATGATAGGATTATTGTTAATGCTCTTGTAAACGCCTTTGTTAATTACAATTCAACCCTAAAAGGTAATGGTGATATTTTTGAGGTTGTCAATTTCGATAAGTATAGGAATATTGTGATGATTGGTTACTTTGGTTCGTTAGTAAGAAAGTTTGAGAATAAAAACATCGACTTAAATGCTTTTGACCTCGACCAACTCGAAATGCCTGTATTGCCCATTGAACGTCAAGCAGAGTATTTGCAAAAGTCCGATTGTGTAATAGTTACTTCAACAAGTATAGCCAACGGTACATTTGCTGGGATTATTGAGAATACACCATTTGAGTCCGATGTATATATGCTCGGCCCATCAACTCCTATGGATGATCTCTTCTTTAACTATCCACAAGTAAAAGGACTTTTTGGTTCTATATTTAGACCGAACGATAATGATACCTTGAGTATTATTTCAAGCGGTGGCGGTACTCGCCAGTTCATTCAGTATATGCAGAAAGTGTATAAGGTAAGAGGGGATTAATTTGTTGGATTAGGCATATAAATAATAATATTTCAATAGTTACAAACCCAGAGGGTTTGAATATCTAAAGCAATGAGCATATTAAGAAATTCGACTCCAGTTGGAGTCGAATAAATTCTATTCATAATGTATTTCTATAAACATTTGATGCCGCTGGCATCATTTTATAATAGCCTAAAACCTAATTCAATTAGTTATTGGAAAAATAAGAAGAGCGAAACGTTATGTTTCGCTCTTCTTGTATGTGTTAGTTTAATCCGCGGTTCTTTAGGAGTGGTTCAATACTAGGCTCTTTACCTCTGAAATCTTTGTATAGTTCCATAGCATCTTTCGATCCACCTTTCTCAAGTACACAGGTGCGGAATTTATTCGCAACATCTTTGTTGAAAATATCACCGCTTTCCTTGAATGCCTCAAAAGCATCGCTATCTAGCACCTCTGCCCAAATGTATGAGTAGTAGCCGCTTGAGTAGCCCATTACATCGCCAAAAATATGGTTGAAGTAAGTGCAGCGGTAACGTGGCCAAATCTCAGGAATTAATCCAATTTTATCCATCGATTCCTTTTCGAAAGCTACAACATCGGCAATTTTTGCTTTGTCGGCTGTTAAAGTGTGGAAATCCATATCTAGGATTGATGCTGCAAGAAACTCAGTGGTTGCAAATCCTTGATTAAAATGTCCGCTAGCCTCCATTTTAGCAATTAAAGCATCGGGCATTGGTTCGCCTGTTTGGTAATGTTTTGCGTACTCTTTTAAGAA
>WBUV01000463.1 GCA_008933525.1 Bacteroidales bacterium
CAACTAATTATTAATCAAAGTTTTATAATCACATAATACAAATTATAAAGATGAAATACTTAATTATAGGAGGTGTTGCTGGAGGAGCAACTACAGCAGCAAGACTAAGGCGCATAGATGAAGCCAGTGAAATTATCCTCTTCGAACGTGGAGAGTACATTTCCTATGCAAACTGCGGATTACCCTACTATATTGGAGGAACCATTGCAGAGCGTGAAAATCTGTTTGTTCAAACTCCAGAGTCGTTCGGTAAGCGATTTAACCTACAGGTTCGCAACCTGAATGAGGTTATCTCAATCAACAAGGAAGAAAAGTACGTTACGGTGAAAAAGCTACGTACAGGAGAAACCTACAACGAAAGTTACGATAAGCTGGTTTTATCGCCTGGAGCGGAACCAGTTAGGCCTCCACTACCCGGAATAAACCAGGAGGGCATATTTACTTTACGTAGCGTACCCGATACAGATAAAATCAAGAAGTACATTGACGACAAAAAACCACGCCACGCTGTTGTTGTTGGTGCTGGGTTTATAGGGCTCGAAATGGCTGAAAATCTACATCACGCAGGTGTTAAGGTTACAATTGTTGAAATGGCGGAACAGGTAATGACACCATTGGATTACTCAATGGCCGCACTTGTTCATCAACACCTAAAAACCAAGAATGTAGAGTTCTACCTAAAATCGGGAGTGGCATCGTTCGATAAGGCCAACGGACGCATTCAAGTAAAGTTGAACTCATCCAAAATAATTGAAACCGATATGGTTGTACTATCAATCGGCGTTAAGCCCGATAGTCACCTAGCAAAGGATGCTGGCCTACAAATTGGACAAACTGGCGGGATTGTTGTAAATGAGTACCTTCAAACATCCGATGCAAACATCTACGCATTGGGCGATGCTATAGAGTTTACAAACCCGATTACTGGTACAAGGATGATTACCTATTTGGCTGGGCCAGCCAATAAACAAGGTCGAATTCTTGCCGATAATCTCGTAAAAGGAAACAAAAAGCAGTATAAAGGCTCTATAAACACAGCAATTGCCAAGGTTTTCGACTTAACAGTTGCTTCATCGGGTGTTTCGGGGAAATTGCTAAAGAGCTTGAATATTCCGCATATCAACTCTATCACACATTCATCGTCGCACGCTGGTTACTACCCAGGAGCGCAGCCAATGTCAATTAAAATCTCCTTCTCTCCAGACAACGGACGACTTTTGGGCGCACAAATTGTTGGCTATGATGGTGTTGATAAACGAATTGACCTTTTTGCAGAAGCAATCCGTAAAGGTGCAACCGTTTATGACTTGGCCGAAATTGAACACGCCTATGCCCCACCCTACTCATCGGCTAAAGACCCAGTAAACATTGCTGGTATGGTTGCTGAGAATATTCTGGAAGGTGTAACTAAAACCATTTCGTGGCGTAAGTTAGCTGGATATACTGGCAACGATTTGCACCTAATTGACATCAGAACCCGCGATGAGCATCAACTTGGCACCATTGAGGGAGCAGTAAATATTCCCCTCGATGAACTCCGAATGCATTTAGACGAAATTCCTCACGATAAAAAGATTGTGGCATTCTGTGGCGTTGGTCTAAGAGCACACGTGGCTTGCCGTATATTGATGCAGAACGGTTTTAGTGAGGTTTACAACCTCTCTGGCGGTCTAAAAACCTACGAAACAGCCAACCAAAAGCAAAGTAATGAGGATATTTTTGCCAACGATTACATTGGCAACGACGACCATATCTACCAAGGTAGCAAAGAGAAGCAAGCGGCAAAGCCTATAGATGAAAGTAAAATCAAGGTAGTTAATGCCTGCGGATTACAATGCCCGGGCCCAGTGCTTAAGTTAAAGCAAACAATCGACCAGATATCTGCTGGCGAAGCAATTCGCATTACCGCTTCCGATGCTGGATTCTACAAGGATGTAAAAGCTTGGGCAAACGTAACAGGCAACGAGCTGGTTGATTTGACTCAGAATGGAGCCGAAATAACAGCAGTTATCCGCAAAGGTCAGCCTAACACTCAAAATACTTCTCAAAAAAGCGGCGGTAATAACGCTACGCTAATCTGCTTTAGCGATGACCTCGACAAAGCATTGGCAACATTTGTAATTGCAAACGGAGCAGTTGCAACTGGGAAAAAAGTAACAATTTTTTTCACATTTTGGGGATTGAACGTTATTAAACGCCAGCAAAAATCAAGTGTTCAGAAGGACTTTTTTGGCAAAATGTTTAGTATGATGTTGCCCGCATCGAGTAAAGGGTTGGGCTTATCAAAAATGAATATGGGTGGCATTGGTAGTAGTATGATGCGTAAAGTACTCAAGAAACGACACGTTGACTCGCTTGAAACAATGATACAAACCGCCATTGATAATGGAGTTGAGATGGTTGCCTGCCAAATGTCCATGGATGTTATGGGTGTGAAAGCGGAGGAGTTAATTGATGGCGTTCAAATTGGAGGAGTAGCCACCTACCTTGAGCGAACTGAAAATGCAAACTTGAATCTGTTCGCATAAATACAATTTGGCGGAGTTAAGTTGGCATCCATTTTTAAATGATGATTCCAATTTTCCTACCCCCTCAAGGGTTTAAAACCCTTGAGGGGGTTTAACATTTATTGAATTAGGCATATATATTACGCTCCTCTGGAGCTATATTTATGCGAATTTGATTTTGCTACAAATATTCTGCAGCGCTGCTGCTTTCTTTCAGCCGCCAGGCGGCTAAATATTTGTAGTTAATTATTAAACAGGACATTATTTTAGCT
>WBUV01000464.1 GCA_008933525.1 Bacteroidales bacterium
GCCTCAAATGGTTGTAATCCACCAATTCCAAGCGAAATAGCAACATACCTAGTTTTCCCTTGCATGTATTCGTATATCGCTTTAATTTTTTCACGTTCACTTGGGATATCTTTCACAAGGTTTCTTTCTTTTTCAGCTTCTTCGGGTGAAATTATATCTCTTCCTTCAATTATCTTATTGTTCCAATTCCCAAAACTTTTCCACGATTCAAGCGATCCTGCGTATCCTCCGAAATCAAATTCATATGGAGCGGCAAGAAGGGATGGCGATCGGCGGGAGAAAGGAATACCGTATTCGTTTGCTTTTAATGTTGGAATGTTTTCCTCTTGCCATGTAAGAATGGTTTTATCCTCAAGCGATACACTATCAACTTTTGCATTTAAGTTTAATTCTTTGAATTTTACCTTAAGATTTTTTGGAACGATATACTGAATTCCCGATTTTTCAACCGAAATGTCCTGATCGTGCTGGAAGTTCCATTCGGGATAATTTATTAAACTCGTTAATATACCTTCGTATTCATATTCAACTGTATAGGGGTATTTCATCTTTGGGAAGAATATTACTTTTTGTCTATGTTCTGAGTAAAACGCTACTCCCGAAACTGCGCTCATGTCCAGAATATCCGATGAACCAATCACTTCTACTATTTTCCCTTTTTCGTCGTAAACCGAAGCCTTAATTTTCTTTATTTTAAAAAATGGATTGTAATGAATTGAAGCATACCTATAGCTCGATGCATTATCGTTAATTAGTGTAATCGCCCTTTTAAATTTTATAGTTGCTTTGCTAACATCTATAATCTCTATGGTCATTTGTTCAGTTCTGATAACAGCATCGGCTCTATGTTTTAAGTTGCTTGGTATTTGGTCGAATGAATACCTGTTGGCTAGTGTTGTAAAAGCTAGCAGAATTAGTACAGATGGTATTATTATTTTTTTCATTTCGCTACAGTTTGAAACATTATATATTTTTTCGGATAACTACAACCTCGGATTGTTTTTTAATTATTTGGGCAAAAAACTCCCTTAATAACTGATAATCCTCCTTTTTGAATCGTACTTCGGTTATATTGAGGGTGCTTTGTATTGTTAGCATGCCTCCCCGATGATCGCAAGAATACATGTACGATCCCCTGTTGTCAGGTAGTTTTAACGACGCTCTTTCGGGAAGTTCCTCAAGGGTAAATCCTTCGGGAATATTTATGTTAAAAGTTGTAGTTCTTTGAATTGGGCAGCCAAAATCTATGGGGTATTTGCGTTCTTCGTCCGAAAGTAAATTTTCATATTCTTCGGCAAATAGCGCATTTGGTTTAAAAATGTAACCTATCGGAGTGCCTTGTAGACCATGCTTGAACTGTACGTCGAAAGTTATGTTCAATGGACGTCGGAGGCTATCGATATTTGTAATTTGAATATCGCTAATCTCAGTGCCGGAATACTTTGATTTGATATAATCAGAGTATCCTTCCTCGCTCTCCAATTTGATGAATCTTCTTACATTATAGGCATCATAGTATGAGTACGAATGGCTAATTTTCCCGCTAAAGGTTCCATCGTTGTTCATCGATAGGTTGTATAACGATACCGATGATTGCTTTTCTTTATTTATTAGGTCAACCCATCTCGATTGGGTTGGATGGATTACTCTGCCCTGCTTATTCAAACACTCAAATGGAAGAGTGCTATAGGGAAGTAGCGGATTTGTTGCATCAACAAGGTACTCTTTGCCATTTATATAAACAAGCGCAACCACATAGTTAAACTTTTGATACATGGCGTAGAATGGATGTAGGCTTCCGTTTGATCGGGTACTCAATATTACCGGATCGGCAATGATTCCAGCCTGCCTTAGCATTCCAATAAGTATTAAGTTGATGTCGGCACTGTTGCCCCGTTCTTCCTTTAAGACTTTTTTCAACGACTTAGAGGCTGTGAAATCTTCAATGCCATTCCAAAGAATTTTGTCGGAAACAAACCGTTGAATTCTGTCTAGTTTTTCTAGTTCGTCTTTAGCTCCGCTAATTGCATTCCTTGTATAATCCTCAAGGAATGTGAGGCTTTTTAGTTGACCACCAAAGTCTTCTCTATCCAACAGTTTTGCCGAGATATTTTCGTATGTTGGAGTTAATTCCTGGTAATTCCTGTTTGGGAAATTCGTACCCACAAGCTCAAAGTCAAGTTTGAGTAAATGGTCAACATAGCCTGTTGTGTATGGCTCATCAATAAACGATGGAATATCCATTCCTATCCATTTATAGGTACTTTTTGTTGTGCTATATCCTCCAAAAAAAGTAGTGTTCGTTTCATATTTGCGGGCAACTTTTGAAACATCGCCCTTAACTATTCCCCTGTAGTTGAAGAAATCGGGCCACGATGCGGTAAACTCGCTGTAGCGTACGGGTATTTCGGATTGAAAATCCCATGGGTAAAAGCTGTATAGCGCACCAGTTGTGTAATAGTATTGATATTCGATAATTGAGCCCTCGTATGCATTTGGGAAGGCAATGCGCAGAATAGTTGAGTATTTGTTTGCTTTATCGATAATGAACGATTTTTTGTTAATCTTAGTTTCTGCAATTTCGCCATTTACCAAGTTGTATGTAGAGGCTTCAACTTTATATACCTTGTCAGATGAACCATAAGGTATTTCTACGTTAGCATAGTCGAGTCCGTTCTTATTGATTATTTTGATTCGAACATTCCTTACGAGCAAAACTTTAAAATCATCGCCTTGTATTACAAGTTCTGCACTACCAACATCCGATATTATAACC
>WBUV01000465.1 GCA_008933525.1 Bacteroidales bacterium
AAGATAACGAGGGTGTTCGTAACGTAAAAATTTACATTCCAGAGTTGGATTCTACACTTAAGACTAACAGCAATGGAGTAGCAACCATTGATTTGGAAAACGGTTTTTACTCCTACAAAATTGATACAGTTGGCTTTGCAAAAATCGAAGACGAGTTTAGAGTTTTTTCGCAGGATAAATTTATCAATCTAAAACTTACAAAACCATACTGGGCAAAATTCCTTGTTACCGATCAAAATAGCCTACCGATATCAGGAGCCGAGATAATTGTAGAAGGTAATCCATTAAAGACAAACTCAAATGGTGCCGACAGTATTCTTTTAGCCCCTGACTTTTACAGCTACTACATTATGGCTTCCGGCTTCCAAAAGTACGACTGGGGATTGCTGGAGCACATCGAAAAGGATACCCTTATCACCACTAAACTAATCTCTGCAACAACTCATAACCTAACGGTTAAAATTATTAACGAGAAGAACGAAGTTCTTCCTAACTCCGAAGTATCCATTATGGGGTATGGATGGAAATACACAAACAACGAAGGTAAAACCACTTTTACGGGCATTAGCGACACCGATATTTCAGTTTTTGCATCGAGCAAAAAGTACTGGCCAAACATCGTCAATATTCAACTAGTAAAGGATAGCACTATTGAGCTCAAGCTTTTAGCCGATAGGTATAATGTTACATTCTTTGTATCGAGTAAAGGAAACCCTATAGTTGACGCTGAAATCATTATTGAGGGTATCGATACTGTAAAAACAGGTATCACCGGATATGCCATTTCAAACTTTATTCCTTTTGGAAACGATATACCCTATAGAGTGAAATATAATGGATATCAAACCTACACAGGAACGTTTGACATTGAAGATATGGACATTAGGGTTGATATTTCGTTAATTCCTACCAGCGTTGAGCCAAACACAACTTACTCGTTAAACATTTACCCCAATCCGAATACCGGTGATTTTACCATTAGCAACCAGGGCAAGTATTCAATAATGATTTTTGACATCACTGGTCGATTGGTATATAACAATAGTCTAGCATTCGACAATACACCTGTTAGCTTAAATGGCAAACCAAACGGTATATACATCGTTAAAATTGCCAGCGAAAAGGGAATTATCACCAAGCGAATTATTAAACAGTAACCATTCAATAACGAAAAGGGAAAGGGGCTTAAGCCCCTTTTCTTTTGCATAGGCTCAACTATAGAGCCACAAAATATTTGTAGAATTTAAGCCTCCCTTGCATCTTAAACTATAGCACCAATCTCAATAGTTTGAATAATAATCAAAAAAAGCATCCCTTTTTTTCTTCAAATTTAAGTTCTACTTAATTCCTATGATTGTTGTTCAATTAAACTTCATGTAAAAATATTTAAACTCCAAGCCGCAGAGCGGCGAAAATATTTGTAGAATTAAAGCCTCCTTTATGGATCATAAGCTACAGCGTAGCGAAATAATCCGTAAAAAATTGCCAAAACAATGTCAAAAATTAAGGTAAGCTATTTTTAAACTGCGAATATCTATCCACATACAACTCCCCTACCTTCGCCCCCATTTCTCTCCAAACCGACTCTATCTCTTCAATTCTATTTTCTGGCGAAGGGTGAGTACTAAAAAACTCTGGTATTTTTGACGATCCATTCATCTTCTCGAAAAAACCAGCCAACTCGCGAGGATGATAATCGGTATCGTAAAGGTAGCGAACAGCGTACTCGTCGGCCTCATACTCGTTGGTTCGGCTATACTTCAGCATTCCTCCGCCAAGCGCAAGTTGCGCTATAATCTGCTCCAACTGCGATGGATTTTCTCCCAAAATCAACGATGCCAACATGCTAAAACCGTACTGGCGAGTAAGCATTTGAGTTGAATGCCTACGATCGGCATGCGCCATTTCGTGAGCCATTACTCCTGCAAACTGTGCCTCATTATCCAAAAACTTTATGATTCCTGTGTAAAAATACATATATCCGCCGGGTGCTGCAAAGGCATTAAGAACAGTATCATTATGAATAATTTTAACCTTCCATGGAAAAGTCTGGGTGTAACGCAAATCGTTTGACTGTTTAAGGTTGCCTAAAATCCTATTCAAATGAGCATAAGCTGTAGCATACTGCGTTTCGCTAAGAACAGGATACTCCAATGGATTGGCCATAATTGCAGAATCTAACTGTTCGCCAAACTGAATGTCCTGATCTACGGTAAAAAAGTTAATCCCATCCTCTGAACAACTACTAAGCATAATCACTGCCGACAGAATAACTACAAATCGTTTTATCATGGTTTTATACATTAATGTTATTTTAACTCAAAGTTAGCCATTTTTTAAGAGGTTACAACAAAAAAATCTGAAGAGAAGAAAATGAATGGCAAGGATTGATATCGATAATACATTAAGAAAAACAGACATCAAAAATGCTAAACAATGAATTTTGATCGCATAGGCAAACTGCCCCAACGATGCTTAATCAATAGCTCCGTGTTTTAACTCGGGGATTAAAAGGTAAAACCTTAAAAGCGATGCACGCAATAGCCCTAATTTGAGAATGAAACCAGTATCTGCATTGCTACAACAGGAGGCTTGGTATGGAACAAGAAAATCCAAATATTTAATGCAAAATAATGAATCACAAATCTCAAAGGATAATGCCACAACGGGGCTCAAGCAGCAGCCCCGAGTTTTAACTCGGGGATTAAAAGGAAGGTCTTAGAAGCGATGCACGCAATAGCCCTAATTTGAAAATGAAAACCAGTATATGCAT
>WBUV01000014.1 GCA_008933525.1 Bacteroidales bacterium
GTTTAATATTATTGTTATACCATTCGGGGATTCTTCCCCGAATGGTATAACAATAATATTAAACCATACATTGGTAATAGAATTGAAAAAGACACATGGGAACTTCACTTTATTGGAGAAGCATTGCACAATTCAAATTTTTCGAATTACATGCATATAAATAGTTATCCAATTGTTAGAAAAGATTATGTTCCCTATGTGCTAAAGATTAAGGAATCTTGTGAGAAAATCAGATTACAGATAAATATTGCCAAATAAGATTTAGGCTCGTTAACAATAAAAACTCTACGATATTTTGTGGAGTTTTTTATTTTAAATAGAATGCGTTCATAATTTGCTTTTTTAATTTTTACTTTTGTACAATTCATTAATTCAACGACTATGACATTAATAAAATCAATATCTGGCATTAGAGGAACCATTGGCGGTTCGGTTGGCGATTGCTTAACACCAGTTGACATTGTAAAATTTACATCGGCATACGCGCAATGGTTACGATTAAGAAACCCAGGGAAAAAATGTAAAGTAGCGGTTGGGCGCGATGCTCGCATTTCGGGCGAAATGGCCAATAGCATTGTAATTGGTGCTCTTATGGGTTGTGGTGTTGATGTGTTGGATTTAGGCCTAGCCACAACACCAACAGTGGAGATGGCGGTAATACATGAGAAAACCGATGGCGGTATTATTCTTACTGCAAGCCATAATCCTCGTCAGTGGAATGCTCTAAAATTGTTAAATGAGAAGGGTGAGTTCCTTTCCGATGCTGATGGTCGTAAAATTCTGGAATTTGCAGAGAAGGAAACTTTTTCGTTTGTTGAGGTTGACGATTTAGGGACTGTGGAGGAGGAGTACTCATTCGTTGATGAGCATATCAGCAAAATTCTTCAGTTGAAGTATGTGGATACTAAGTCCATTGCGAAAGCAAATTTTAAGGTTGCAATCGACTGCGTTAACTCTGTTGGAGGAATTGCGCTACCACGCTTGCTAAAAGCACTTGGAGTAAATCAAGTTATCGAACTTTATACCGATCCAACGGGAGATTTTCCACATAATCCAGAGCCACTTCCCGAGCATCTGCACGAAATATCAAAAGTGATAAAGGAGAAAAAAGCCGATGTTGGCTTTGTGGTTGATCCCGATGTGGATCGCTTAGCAATAGTTAACGAGGATGGAACAATGTTTGGCGAGGAGTACACACTTGTATCGGTATCGGACTTTGTGTTGAGTTTCAATGCTGGCAACACCGTTTCGAACCTTTCCAGTACAGCAGCATTGCGCGATGTAACGCATAAGTATGGCAAAGAGTATTTTGCATCGGCAGTGGGCGAGGTAAACGTTGTAACCAAAATGAAGGAGGTTAACGCAATTATTGGTGGCGAAGGCAACGGTGGCGTAATTCTTCCAGAATTACATTACGGACGCGATGCTTTGGTGGGAATAGCAATTTTTCTAACTCAACTTGCGAATTCTGGAAAAAAATGTTCAGAATTGAGGGCGACTTATCCAAACTACTTCATCTCTAAAAACAAAATTGAGCTTAAAGTAGGGATGAATCCTGATGATGTTCTTGCAAAAATGCTCTTGCAACATAAGCATTTAAAGGTTAACACCGCCGACGGTTTACGAATAGATTTTGAGGATGGCTGGGTACATATGCGTAAATCGAATACCGAGCCAATTATTAGGATTTATGCTGAAAGTAGTTCCACTGAAAAAGCAAATGAATTGGCAGTTAAAATGATAAATCAAATAAAAGTTTTGTTTGGAATTTAGCACTCTAAAGGTTAATATGCAAAAAGGGAATCCACTTAGGATTCCCTTTTCTTTTCCATTGTAAAACCTTATTTTGTATCAAATCCAATATCTCCAAATGCGCAACTCTCAAAAGTGTTTCCGCTTTGTGTAAGAGTTGAATATGCATCGTAGTAAATACCCCAACCATCAGAATTTTTAAATTTGCTATTTGTAACTGAGAAGTTTGAGCCAATAGCCATTATTGCAGCCCTGTCGTCAGCGCTACCATTTCCGGCGTATAAAAACTCACAGTAGTTAAAGTTAGAACTATTGGAGTTATCCCATAAATAAATACCTTCCCAAGCACCAGCAGCAGGAGATGAAGCAGAACTGGTGAAAATAATTGGCTCGGTAGTGGTTCCGTTGGCTGTTAGAACAGCATTTTGGTAGTATCCTACATGGATTTTACCATCGGCACCAAACTTAAGAATTGATCCGGGCTGAATGGTGAGATTTCCGTTAACATTAACAGAAACGTTAATATAATAAGGAACAACTAGTTTTTTCCAAGTTGATGCGGAGGTGATATCACCATAGGTTACATCAATACCGTAACCCGCTCCACAAGTAAATACGTTGCCAGTACCAATTGTGTGAACATAATTTGCTGGAATTTCTACCGCATGGCTTCCAACGTTCTCAATTGTATTGTTGTTCATTTCAACAAATTCACTCTCATCAAGTTCCATACCTTTGCTCATAGCATGGTGAATGCTATTATTGCTAAAAGTTAATGAAGTTGAATTTAGTTTAATTGCGCTTACCGATGATTTTCCGGCATAAGCAACCTCGCAATAGGTCATGCTTGAAGTTGCTAGGTTATCGTCCCAGAAATGCAAACCAGCCCATGATCCAGCGCTAGGAGAGGCTGCGCTTGTAGTGAATAAAATTTTTTCGGCAGAGTTTCCATTCGCAATGAAAGTGGTATTGTTGTAATATCCAATGTGTAATACGCCATCGCTGTTGAATTTGAAAACTGCACCAGGTTCAATTGTAAGTGTTCCATTGTCAATATCGATAGATCCTTCCACATAGTAAGGTTTGTTTAATTTCTTCCATGTAATATTGCCAGTAACATCATCGCTTACAATATTAACTCCTTTATCATCCGGACAAGTAAATGTGTTACCAGTGCCAATGGTATGCATATAAGCGGCATGTAGTCGTATTGGATGACTTCCGCAATCTTCAATTGTGTTATTGTTCATTTCGGTAAACCCAGCGCCATCGTCAAGAAGTAAACCATAAAGTTTAGCGTTTTGAATAAGGTTATTGCTAAATGTAATCATCGCATCGTTTATGTTTACTGCTCCTTTTGATGTTGTTCCAGCAAACTTAACTGAACAGTATTTCATGCTTGAGTTTAAACTATGGCTCCAGAAAGTAATTCCTTCCCATGCACCTGCTGAAGGAGTTGATGCATTTGAGGTAAAAATAATTGGTTTCTCGGCAGTTCCATTTGCAATTAGTGTTGCATTTCCATAGTACCCGATATGCAGACTTGCTCCGGCTTCAAATTCAATCCTAGTTCCTGGTTGAATAGTAAGGGTGGTATTGTCCACACTAATTGATCCCTGAATAACATAAACTTTACCTGATTCCCAGGTTGTAGTTGTTGTTATGTCATCTTTAATAATAGTACTTACTAATTCATCTTCCAATTCGCAGGAAGTGAAGAAAGCAGTAAAGATTGCTGCTAAAATAAAAATTCGATTTAGTTTCATAGTTACAATATTTTAAGATGAGATTTTAAAATAAAGTTAGGTTAAATATTAAGAAAAAAAGTTTTTTGTGTTTAAAATTTTACACTTACCCCTAAAGTAAGGTAGGCTATTCCGTAACCAACTTCTGCCATACCAGCAATTTTATCGGTAAAGTAATATCTGCCTCCAGCAAACCACGACCAAACAAAACCGCTCGATGTTGCAGAGTATGTAGATGCGCCAGGGATTGTTCCGAACTCTTTAGCGCTTATTATATCGTATCCTAGCATTAAGCCTGTATAAGTGTCGAGTTTATCAATTAATTGATAATGACCAACACCTCTAACTCCAAGGATAAAATTGGTATACTTCCAGCCCCAGCCAGAATACTCCCATTTAGCGCCAGAATAACCAACGTATCCGCCAATACCGAATGAACTTTTTTCATCAAAGAGTTCGTCCTTAACGCCCATTTCGAATGATGCCGAGATAGGAGGAGTTTTACTTGTGTATCCTGTGCCTGAGTACAAAACGTTCCCAAATCCAATGCCTAAATTTAGAACTTTATCACCTTTTTTAAATGTGTTTTGGGATACTCCTGCTAGTGTAAAGCAGATTAAAACTGCAAATAGCATTAATGTTTTTTTCATTTCAATAAAATTTAGTTTGATAATTTTTATAGTTTTAAAATCTGAATCAAAGGTATTGAGTTAAATAAGGATGATTTTACCCCCAAAAGGGGGTTTTTAAGTTGTTGATTTTGATATACCTTTGTTTTGGTTATTAGTTCTCATTAAAATAACCCATCGATGAAAAAAGAATGTTTAGGTATGAATTTTCTTAAGTCTAATATTTGCATTGTTTTCTTATTGATCAATATTAATGTGTTTGCTCAGGAAAGCAATAACATAAACATTGACTCAATGATTCTTAACGCTAAGTCAATTCTTTACTCTTCGCCCGACAAAGCTTTTGAAATGGCCAAAAGTGCAATTGATTTATCTGTTAAGCAGAAGAATTCTTTAATGCTTGCTAACGGACATAGATTATTGGGAAGTTATTACTCCGATATCAAAGGCGATTTTAATGCGGCCATGATTAGCTATAGGATTGCCGATAGTATTTACCGAAGTAATGACGGTAAAGATTACACCGAAGGTATTGGCGCAATATACCATTGTTATGGTGTAATTGATCAACGGTTGGGGAATTACTTTGAATCAATACAAAATTACCTAAAAGCCTTGAATATACTGGATAGTATAAAAAACAAAACGATCATTCCTAAAACGCTCAATAATATTTCTATTCTTTATGCTTTTTTAAAGGATTATAAAAAGGCGGAGGAGTACTCTAGAGAATGTCTAAAAATTTGTGAGGAGAATAAAGATGAATATATGATTTCGGTTGTTAATGTTGGTCTTGCAGATGCATTGATTTCGCAGGGGAAGTTTGATGAAGTTCCAGAACTATTGAATACTTCAATGAAGATCGCAACCAAACTCAACAACCTTTATATTTTAGAATTATGTCATCTTAATTTTGGGAGTTACTATTATTTATTTGATAAGAATTATAAAAAGTCAATTGAAGAGTATCGTATAGCAATGCAGTATGCCGAAAAGTTAGGAAGTGAATGGGAAGTTATGCGACTAAGTACAAACCTCTCAGAGGTCTATATGCTTGATCACCAGTATAAAAATGCACGATTGTCGGCTGAGAAGGCTATTGCGATTGCCAGTAGAATGGGCTCGTCCGATGTAAAGCAAAGAGCACTCTATGTGCTTGCAAAAGTTAATGCTGTTAATGGATCGTATGTAAATGCATACAATAACCTGTTGAAATCGTATATTCTGAAAGACACTGTTTTTGCAGAGAGCAAACAAATGCATATTAATTATTTGGAATCGCTTTATCAGTCAGAGAAGAAGGAAAAAGAGATCGTAATTCTTAAAAACAGGCAGAAGGATAATGAAGTTACTCTTAAGAAAAGGAAATATCAGGTAATTGCTCTCGGTGTTTTTGTTTCGGTCATTATTATAGTTGTTGTTTTTGTAATTATTTGGATCAAGGATAAACAAACTATCAATAATCAGAAGCTTCATATTCAAGAACAACAAATTAGAAAACTTGAGCAAGAAAAACAGCTGATCGCAACAAAATCGTTACTTGAGGGCGAAACCACTGAGCGCGCCCGTTTATCAAAGGATCTTCACGACGGACTTGGCGGATTGCTCTCCGTTACTAAACATAAAATGGCCAATATGAAAGGTAGCTTAACTATTCCCGAAGAGCAGGTGGAAACCTTCAACTCGGCACTGGAAATGCTCGATAACTCCATCAAGGAATTGCGCAGAGTTGCTCATAACCTTATGCCGGAATCGCTTATGCGGTACGGATTAAATTCTGCTATCAGCGATTTTTGCAACAGTATCGATAAGGCAAATTACCATTTTTATGGCACCGATAAACGCTTGGACGAAAAGTTGGAGGTTGCTGCATTCCGGATAGTTAGCGAGTTAGTTAACAATGCCCTTAAGCATGCCGATGCTAGTAAAATAAATGTTCAGCTGGTTCAGGAGCAGGACAGGATTAGCCTTACTATTTATGACGATGGATGTGGATTCGACCCAAAGGCGATTGATAGGACTAAATCGGGAGGGCTCAACAATATAGAGTCGCGTGTTATTTCCTTCAATGGAAGAATCGATATTTTGTCGGAACCCGGCAAAGGAACAGAGGTTTCGGTTGAATTTAAATGTTAATAATTAGTGGTGACTAGTGACGAGAGGCAAGTGACAATTGAAAGTCACAATATTTGTCACCAATCACCTGTTACTTATAGAAAAATGATTAAAATTTTAATTGTAGACGACCATCCGTTAATCGCAAAAAGTTTATCGGACATTATTAGCGATTCAGGAGTAGGCGAATTGGTGGCTGTTGCTGGTAATGCCAAGCAATGTTTGGATTTTGTGGCCACAAAACATTTCGATTTGGTGCTGCTCGATATAAATCTCCCTGATGGTAACGGGCTCGATATTTGTAAATCGATAAAGGAGAAATACCCTCAAATTAAAGTTTTAGCAATTACCAGCTATAACGAGTATTCTATAATTAGAAAAATGCTGGAGAATGGAGCATCGGGTTATATTTTGAAAAACTCAATGCCCGAGGAGGTTGTGGAAGGTATTGAAACAGTTTTAAAAGGCGAAACATTCCTTTGTCACGAAGTTGATTTGTTGATGAAGAAGAAGGCCGATCAGCAAATATTCCTCACCCCACGCGAAACAGAACTGCTTAAGTTAATCTGCGACGGATACACCAATCCGGAAATTGCCGAAAAGCTTTTCCTTGGTGTCGAAACAATAAACAGTTACCGAAAAAATCTACTTTTTAAGCTGAATGCGCGCAATACTGCTGTACTTGTTAAAATTGCGATGGAGCAAAAGTTGATATAATTAGGCTTTAACATGCCCCCAGTTTTCGCCACGTTTTATCCTAACAACTTGCATTTCGCTAATGCTAAACAACTTAGCAATTACAGATTGTCTTATGCCCTCTTTAGCATTGATTTAAGTAAAACAACATCCTTCTCGCTTATTTTATTCTTAGTGATAACTTTTTGAAAACTGGGTTTGTTATATTTTATTATAAAATAATTGCTATAGTGGGCTTTTAACTCTTCATCGGTAAGCCATTTAAGGTTCGAAATGTGATTGTTATTTAAGTTACTATCGATATGTGTTACGTACTTATGTTGCTCCGATGGTTTTCCAATCCATAGTTCGGCCAGTAATTTATGGACACAGGCACTTTTACTTTTTCCATTCGTTTTTAAAGTAACAATCTGAAAACCCTTAACCTTACCACACTTCAGTATTTTTCCATTGGTTGAGTCTATAGCATAGGACTTAATTCTACCGTAATTGCTTATCTCGTAACGATTATTGGTGTCTGGAATCGACATCCACTCCTCATCCTCTAATTTTTTTAGCCTACGCATGGTTAAAATGATTACTGCTTCAATTATCTATTAACAATCATTACTTTAAGTTGTTAGAATTATTTATATACAAAACTATCTAAATTGTTAAGAATAGTCAATAATTTGCTGGCTCTAACGTTTTTATATTTCGAAGGTGATAACTTTAAGTAAAAGCGAAGAGTTCATAGAATTATACATGTAATTGAGATTTTAAGTGTTTGATTTGTAATGTTCTGTTTGAATTTATTGTAAACAATAACAATCAAAATCGAAACGCGCTATTGATTTTTGTGGCGATAAATACAACAAGATTAACAAGTTTTAACACTCTCGAATTAAACTAATACTAAATTTGTAATCCAAATTACAGTCATATAAAATTCCTAACCAAATCAAAACAATGAGAAAAAAGATAATTATAGGTTTTGCGGTTGTTATTGCAATTGTGCTGGCATTTACCTTTTTTGGATCGTCCGATAAGGATAAGTCGGCTCCTCAGTATGCCAAGGTTCAACAAGGGAAATTCGAGATTCTGGTTAATGTGACAGGTGAACTGAAAGCTCAAAATTCCGAGGATATTATGGCGCCAACCGAGCTACGTGGACGTTCGTTCCGTATTTCGGAGGTTAAAATTCAAGACTTAATTCCCGAAGGCACTGTTGTCGATTCAGGTGCTTATGTTGCAACTCTCGATCGTTCTGCGTTAAGTAACCAGCTTAAAAGTACCGAGGATGAATTGGAAAAAAGTCAGCAGGCATATCTTAAAGTTCAGCTCGACACAACCCTCCAGTTAAGGGAACTTCGCAATAACCTAATCAACCTCAAGTTTGATATGGAGGAGAAACAAATTGTGCTTGAACAATCAAAATATGAACCACCAGCAACCCAGCGTCAGGCTCAAATCAACTTGGATAAATCCGAACGAGAATATAAACAAGCATCGCACAACTACAATTTAAAGAAAGAGCAGGCCGAGGCATCAATGAAAGAGGTTGCCATAAACCTTGAGCGTCAAAAACGCGAGAGGCAGGATATGCTCGATGTTCTTAGCAAATTCGTGATTCGTGCACCAAAACCTGGGATGGTTATTTACTACCGCGAGTGGAGCGGATCAAAGCGTAAGGTTGGCTCAAGCGTTAGTCCTTGGGATTTAACCGTGGCAACTCTGCCCGATCTATCTATAATGAACTCCAAAACATATGTGAACGAGATTGATATTAGCAAGGTAAAAAAGAATCAATCCGTTCGTTTAACAGTCGATGCTTTTCCAGAGAAAAAGTTCACAGGCGAAGTTGTTGAAGTTGCCAATATTGGTGAGCAACTACCTAATACCGATGCTAAAGTGTTTGAGGTTATTATTCGTGTAAACGAGTACGATCCAATCCTTCGCCCATCGATGACTACTGGAAATCAAATTATCACAAATGTTTACGATTCGGTTATGTATATACCCTTGGAAGCTCTCCATGCCGACGATAGCGTAAGCTATGTGTACACTAAAAAAGGTAAAAAGCAGGTTGTTGTAACCGGTGAAATGAACGAGAATTACATTATTGTTGAAAATGGTTTAACTGTTGATGATGAGATTTATATTTCGATGCCCGAAAAGCCCGAAAAATTTGATTTAGTTGGAGAAGAGTTAATACCAATTCTTAAGGAAAAGGCCGAAAAGAAAAGAATGGAGGAGGAGCGTATCCGTAAAGAGCAAGAAGTAGCGATTAAGAATAAGGCCGATGCTCAAAAAATGATGATGCAGATGCCAGCAGGAGGTGCAATTGTAATAAAAGGTGATAAACCTGCAACCGAAACTAAAAAATCAGACCGAGGTGAACGCAAGCGAGAGAATAAGTAGGCTGAATAAGTTCAGTAAACACCTAAATTTGGTTCAGTTGTATCGTCGGTACGCTCACGATATCAATATTGCACTTGAGGCCATTTTAGCCAACAAGTTAAAATCGATGCTTACCGCATTGGGTATAATTTTCGGAGTTGCTGCAGTTATTAGCATGCTTGCAATTGGCAATGGTGCTCAGAAAGAGATTCTAGAGCAGATGAAAATGGTGGGTGTCAACAATATTATTATTAACTCCATTTTTGAAGCACCCGATTCCGAGTCGTCCGAGGAAACAAATGGCAATTCCCAAAAGCAAAAGTTCTCACCTGGGCTTACTCTTGCCGATTTGGAGGCAATTAAGGGAATAATCCCATCGGTTAAGAGAATTAGTCCTGAAATTAGTTTGAACTCATTTGTACAGTATAATGGAATTAGAGTTCCTGCTAAAATTATGGGAGTTTCCAACGACTATTTTTCACTTTTCAATTTACCTCTCGAGGATGGTGTGTTTTTTGATAATTACCACGAGGAACATGGTATTCCGGTGTGTGTTATAGGTGCAAATATCAAAACAAAATTTTTTAGCACAGTAAATCCTATTGGACAATATATTAAGTTTGGAAATGTGTGGCTGCGCGTAATTGGGGTACTTTCCAAATCGGAAATAACGTTAACTGGATTCGAGAATAGCGGGGTAAATGTTTATAACGACAATGTTTATGTTCCTGCAAAAAGTATGCTTCTGCGATATCAAAACAGAGCGTTGGTGAATTCCAAAAAATTCTCCGAGGGTGGTGGCGTTATGCGAGGATTTGGTTTTGTAATGTCATTTGGAGGCAGTACAAGTTCTCAAGCACCCAAAAACTACCATCAGCTCGATAGGATTATTATTCAGGTAAACCAGACTGAGGATATTTCATCAACATCAGAGGTTTTAAGCAGAATGATGCTTCGAAGACATTCCGAGGTTAAGGATTTCGAAATAACTGTTCCTGAACTTTTGCTTAAGCAACAACAACGCACAAAGGACATCTTCAATATAGTTCTTGGAGCCATTGCAAGTATATCGTTGATTGTTGGAGGTATTGGCATTATGAACATCATGTTTGCCTCGGTAATGGAGCGGATTAAAGAAATTGGAACACGTTTAGCCATAGGAGCAAAAAAGGCCGATATTATTGCTCAATTCTTAGCTGAGGCAGTTTTAATTAGTGTTAGCGGTGGCATAATAGGAGTGATACTTGGTATGATACTATCAAAGTTAATTAATCATTTTGCTGGAATTCTCACCATTGTGAGTCCGCTCTCTGTGATAATTGCTTTTGGTGTATCGGCAGCGGTTGGTGTTATTTTTGGTTTATCGCCAGCGAAGCGTGCGGCAGAAAAGGATCCTATAGAATCGTTACGTTACGAGTAGTTTCATGTAAAAATTATCCCAAAAATGAAAAAGATTTTAGTGTTTCTTTTGATTTATATTCTGGTAATTCCCCTTGCATTTTCTCAAAAACCAGTAAATCGGTTAACACTCGACGAGGTTATACAGTTGGCAAAGGATCAATCCCCTCAAGCAATACTTGCAAAGCATAGGTTCAGGGCTTCGTACTGGGAATATCGAACTTTTAAGGCAGAGTTTCTTCCAAGTCTAACCATGAATACCACCGCCCTTGATTATACCAGAGCACTTATTGGCGATTTACAGAGCGATGGGTCCTATAAGTATATTGAGGTTAATAAGAATACATCATCGTTAGGTTTTAACCTAAATCAGAATATTGGATTAACAGGAGGTAAACTTTACGTAAGTACATCGCTGGATAGGAACGATTACTTTAGGAACGATTCTTCGTCGTACAAATCAGTTCCATACCAAGTCGGCTTTTCTCAACCCATTTTTGGATATAATACTCTTAAATGGAAGAAGAAGATAGAGCCCATTAAGTACGAAGAGGCCAAACGAAACTATATTCAAACTGTTGAGAATATTGCCATGGATGCCTCGCGCCTGTTTTTCGATTTAATTCTTGCGCAGCAAAATCTTAAAACGGCAATGCTAAACTATGCCAATAGTGATACACTATACAAAATTGCAAAGGGTCGTTATAACATTGGTACTATTGCAGAGAATGAGTTACTTCAGATGGAGCTTAGCTTTCTGAACTCTGGAAGCGAAGTGAGCGATGCCGAGGTCGATCTGCATTTGAAAAAAACAAGGTTAAAATCTTACTTAGGGTTGAACGATCAGTACGATCTTGAGTTGATAGTTCCAGATTTACCCCAAAAAGTTGAGGCAACATACGACGATGTGCTTGCATTAGCTAAAATGAATAACCCAAAAATTCTTGAGTATGAACGACAGCTTATTGAGGCTGATCGGGATGTGGCTCGTGCAAAGTCAGAGAGAGGTTTTAGCGCAACGCTTAACGCGACTTACGGTATAAACCGCGATGCAGAGTTGCTGGCTAAAACATACGAGAACTTTAACGATCTTCAAACGCTTAGAGTTGAACTGCAAGTTCCAATATTGGATTGGGGTCTAGGAAAAGGAAAGGTGAAAATGGCACAATCGTCGCGTGAAGTTATAAAAACAACAGTCGATCAGGCTATTGTCGATTTTGAGCAGGATATTTTCTTGAAGGTGATGCAGTTTAACAGGCAGAATAGCCAGGTTGAACTTGCCCAAAAAGCCGACTTAATTTCTCAAAACAGGTATAATGTTACCAAGGAGCGTTTCTTAATTGGTAAAATTGATGTTTTGGATTTGAATGTGGCACAATCGGAACGCGACCAAGCCAAGCAAAAATACATTAATGCACTAAGCAGTTTCTGGCAGTACTACTATCAAATGCGTCGACTTACACTTTACGACTTTGAGTCGAAACAACCACTGAAAACGGAGTTTGATTTATTACTAAAGTAAACAATATTAGGAAACCCTCGGTAGCGAGGGTTTTTACTTTGTTGAATTAGACGTTTTGCTGATATTAAATGATGCCAGCGGCATCAAATGTTTATAGAAATTCATTGTGAATAAAAATTATTCGACTCCAGCTGGAGTCGAATTTCTTATTATGATCATTGCTATAAACATTCAAACCCTCTGGGTTTGGAACTTCAAAGATTATCACTTATTCGCGTAATTCAATTACTTTTTTATCATTTCAAACATTACAGGAACTCCAACGGATGCTTTTTCCTTAATTACCGTAACATCCCTTCGCCAAACGCCCACATCGTTAGGATCAATCAAATAAATCGGGCAGCATTTAGGAACATAATCTAAAAGGCCAGCAGCTGGATACACGTTAAGCGATGTTCCAACAACTGCAAATATCTCAGCGCTACGGACTAGTTTTATTGCCTCATCCATAGCCGGTACTGCCTCACCAAACCAAACAATATGCGGACGAAGTTGAAACCCTTTTTCACACTTATCGCCCCAGTTTATCTCAGAGTAGCCTATGTCTTTGATTGAATTGTCATTCACAGTTGAACGTGCTTTTGTAAGTTCGCCATGCAGATGAAGAACATTTGAACTCCCAGCTCGTTCGTGCAGGTTATCTACGTTTTGTGTTATAATATGCACTATAAAATTGGTCTCCTCTTCGGCCAATGTTTTATGGGCTAGGTTGGGTTGTGCGTTTTTAAGCTGTGAGCGACGTTCGTTGTAAAAGCGCAGTACTAGCTGTGGATTTTTTGCCCAACCCTCGGGGCTTGCTACCTCCATTACGTCGTACTCCTCCCACAAGCCTCCCATATCGCGGAAAGTGCGAATTCCACTTTCGGCGCTTATGCCGGCCCCTGTTAAAACAACAAGGCGTTTGCGTATCATATATTTAGTTCGAAGTTTTGAGCGTAAAAATAGTGAATCTGCCTGTCAATTTCGTCGTAAAAACTTTGTGTGTCGCAAGAGTCGAAACCCGACTTTCTCCATTTTGATATCATCTTATCGGCTCTAACCATTATTTCTTTATCGAATAGAACAGTAAGTTGAATCATTCCTGTGCCATTTTTGTTGCCCAATTTCTCGAGTAGTACGTAGTTTTCGCCTTCGTTCCATTTAATGTAAGGAAAGCAACTTTCTTTTAGTTTGAGTGTAATGTCGCAGAGCTGCGATTTTTCTTGCAATGGAGCGGTAAGTATTTTAGGTATAGAATTGATTGTTCCAACCCATAGAGGAATTGCTACTGAGGCAGGCTGAAATCCAAGTTTAATCCAAGATGTTACAAGTAAAGGTGATTCTCCCGATTTTACGCCCTGAACCAGAAAAGTAGAGGATGAAGAATAGCGCAATATAAAATCGCGAAAAGGATACATCCTGTTTTCAAAGTTCTCTTTGGAAAATTCTGAATATAGATCAGTTTTGGTAAGGTCGTGGCGTAAGCATAAAGTTGCTTTGTGAAGAAAGAATTCGGGGTTGAGTCCGCCCTGAAAAAAAGCCTCTGAAAGAATACTATTAGCAGTATTAAATCTATTATACCCTGCCCCCATATTCTCAATACCCGAAACCGAAAAATTTGTTCTAATTAGATATCCATTGGGTGCAATTTCTGGATTATTTGCATCGAAAAATTTGTAGTTTGAATTATTTGCCTCGTAGTATCCTGCACCACCATATGAATCGATAATTCCAAAATTTGCAGATACGCCCCATGGTTTAGGGAGTGTGTCGAGCAGATTGGCAAAATCCTGAATTGTGACACAGTTCTCAAGGGCTAGTTTCATAATGTAGCCTTCTAGATCTTTCGCTTCAATAGTATCGTATCCAGGAATTAAATTGTATGAAGCAGAGTTCATAATTGAAAATCCAGCGCTATTGGTTCCACACCATACATGGGATAGGCTATCGTTCGAATTAACTAAACCTATATAATCAAATCGGCCTCCGCTGAAGCGCATCATTTTATTATCAAACTGGTCGGTATCGCGATGCTTCCAAAGTAACGGACGGCCATCGGGGGTGGCTTTCCCGCTCACAATTGCAGTGGTGCAAGCAATGGAATAGTTCCAGACAACAAGCAAAAGGGCAATTATTATAAGATATTTTTTTCGCATCATGTTTTTTATAGCATTTGTTTTATAGTTCTAATTTACGATAAATGCGAGTTGCTGTTTTACAATACCAAAAGTGTTTGTCACCTCGAATTGTGTATTGATCAAAAATAAGAGTTGGATCTTTATGATTTTTAATGCTCAAGGGTAAGTAATGCCAAGCATTCCACGTGAATTGTTTGAGGAAAAAAGTCGAAAGGAATTAACCTGTCAACTTTATAGCCATTCATTGATAGGGTATGTAGATTTTTTGAGAGGGTACCGGGGCTACACGATAGGTATGCAATTTTTGATGGTCGACCATCGTTTACGATCCAATCTAAAACTTCGACTTCAAGTCCAGTTCTGGGAGGATTTGCATATAGTAAAACATCCTGTCCCATATCTCTCTGATTTTCGACCCAACTTTTTACCTGAGGTATTCGCTGTCGGCAAGCTCCTCTTAGAATGGTCGCGGTTGGAACATTTAATTTTGCACATTCAATTGCTTCGCCACTAAGTTCTATGCCAATAACATTTGCATTTGAGTCAATCCACTTTTTCATTGAGTTACCTGTTCCGCAGTATAAATCAACAACAGAACTTTTCTCTGTAATATCCAAGAAAGCAAATGCCTCGTGTAGTGACTGATTATAAAGTTCAGGAATTAACTGCTGGAATGCTGCAGGACCGTAACGTAAACCGTTGATATCTATAGAACGGGGAATTCCACATATTAAATGCCATGAGATTTTTTCAAAAATACGCCTCCCTGCCGAAGGATTTAAATGAATCCAAAAACCCTCAACACCTAAATCTGTGAGTGTAGCAGTAAAATCATTAGTAATCCACGAAGTCTCAGGCATTAGTTTCGATTTAACAACTAAAACAACTTGAGCCCCCGATATAACTACAAAGGCAAGTGCAAAGTTTGATTTTTGAGGAATACTTGTCCGAATTAGTTCAAGAATTCGATTTACTTTTGGTGAATGTACCGGACAGCCGGGGATTGGAATTAATATGTCGCGTTGCCACATCCCAAACTCCCATGATGTGTCGTTGAAAATTGCGCTAAGTGTTGTTTTGCTTCTATAGCCCCAACGTTTATACTTTTCTACACTTCGAACTGGCTCTAATACATTTGTCCAAGATTCTAACTTCAAATTAAGAAAAGATAACTTTTGAGCAAGGCTTTCTTCGGCACTATACTCTCGGTGTTTACAACCACGACAACTCTCAACACAACCAATGGGTAGCATAAATTTTTTTCAAAAATAGTGTATTCATTACAATAGTTGTTTTTATATGCATTAATTTCTAATGATTATCTTTACAGCTGTTTAACTGATTTAATGCAACTTATTGTAAAAATAATCTTTTTTATAACCTTTGGTTTTGCAGGAGTTTCAACTTTTGCTCAGCCAGTTATCGATGTTTATTTAAGTGCAGTATCTCCAACTTTCAAAGGAATGCAATTCCGAATGGTTGAGGAAACCCATGAGTTACTCGCTTTAGTTAATGGGAAAACCCCATTCTTTAAGATTGTTAAGAAATTCAATACGGAAGGTCGGTTGATTTCAGAAACTAAGTATAATAACATGGGTGGAGTTGTTTACGAAACAAATTGGGAGTATAACTCGAAATCGGAACCCTTAAAAAAGTTCACAAAGCAGTTTATTAACTATAAGGGATGGACCACTGAGGAGGTTCGTTTTAAGTACAATGATACTACTGGCTGTCTACAAGAAATAAATTTCTACTATGAGAAAGTAAGAAAACAGTACGCTCAGGTTACCTGCGATAGCTTGGGAAAACTAAAGGAGATACACGTTTTCAACGAGTCTGGTGTATTTACAAACATTGAGAGAATCCTTTATATTCCATCAAATAACTCCTTAAGGGTTATGGTTTATAGGAGCAACGAGCAGTTCGTTGCTGCACATATTTATCCAATCGATTACGCTAAAACACCACCAAAATCGTCAATAAAAAGAGCCTACAACGATAGAGGTGATATCATTCTTGAGGCTTTACCCGACTCAAAACTTAAACAGGGCTACTACTACGATTATAGGTACGATTCCTATGGGAACTGGAATATAAAACTAACCTATCAATGTACTGTTACTGAAAACGACAAGGTAAAGGATAAAAAATTGGAACATAAAATTATTCGTAACATCACTTACTAGGTTTATTTAAAGTTTTCATATCCTGATAGAGAGCCTGAAAATAGTCTTCCATTATTTTTTCAAAATTCTATTTCGTATTTCGACGAAATAGAAATATTTCGTAATATTGCGAAATATTTAATCGTAAAATGTCGAATAAAAAATACACCGAGGAGCAGGAGAAGATTGCCCGATACGCCAAGGCGTTAAGCCATCCTGTTCGAATACAAATCCTAGAGATACTTGCTGGCCAGAGCTGCTGCTACAGTGGTGATATTGTTGACGATTTGCCCATTGCCCGTAGTACACTATCGCAGCATTTAAGCGAGTTGCGCGATTCTGGGTTGATTCAGGGCGAGTTTAATCCACCTAAAATAAAGTATTGTATCAGGATGGAAAATTGGGAGGAAGCCAAATTGCTGATAGGTGGTTTTTTTGAGAAAAAGAAATAGATAGAATGATGAACAAGGAATTTAGATTTTCGAATGATGAAGTGAATACTTCAAAGATCCTCATTCGTCATTCCTTGTTCAATATTCAACGAATTAACCTCATAAAACAGATTAGTATGGAAATTAAAGTTCTAGGTACAGGTTGCCCTAAGTGCAAAGCACTTGAAAAAGCCACCCGCGATGCAGTTGCTGAACTTGGTATTGATGCAAATGTTACCAAAGTGGAAGATATTGTTGATATCATGAACTATGGAGTTATGCGCACACCCGCAATTGTTATTAATGATAGAATTGTGCTAAGTGGGCGCACTGCTACAGTTCCGGAAATTAAAGAAATACTTACCAAACAATAAACTAAATCAATTCTATGAAGAAGTTTCAATTCCTAGTTGTTGCACTTGGCGTAATAATTGCCACTTCATGCAACGGTCAAAGCAACTCTAAAAAAGAGGTTGCCGCAACAAAAGGCGATAAGGTAGAGGCATACTACTTTCATTTCACTGGTCGATGCGTAACCTGCAAAACCGTTGAAGCTGAGGCTAAAAAGAACATCGAAACGCTTTACCCTGAGCAGGTAAAATCGGGCAAAATATCGTTTCAATCTATCAACCTTGACGAAGGTAGTAGCAAAGAGTTAGCCGAAAAACTCGGCATATCAGGTCAAACTTTGCTAATTGTGAGTGGTAATCAAAAAATCAACATAACTACCGATGGTTTTATGTATGCCCGCAGCAATCCCGATAAATTCAAGCAAATAATTAAGGAGAAAATAGACAAACTCCTTTAATTCAAAAAAAGGCAAAGGCGCATAGCAAACAGCACCTTTGCCTGCTAATAACTTGTAAAAATGGAAGAATTACTCAGTTCCTTAATGGAGAGCAACTCTGCACCGTGGCTTTCGGCCTTTTTACT
>WBUV01000466.1 GCA_008933525.1 Bacteroidales bacterium
GTATAACTGCCATAATTGCAACATTGATTGGTTTAAATATTCTTCTCATTTTATTAGGATTAGATTTCACTCGGATTTAGACGCTAAAAATACAAAAAAGTTTGAAGGCGAGTTAAACGTAATAGTTTATTATTGTACCCCCAAAGGGGTTTAAAACCCCTTTGGGGGTAATCATTCACTACCCTTTTTTATGACAAAGCGAAAAACCTACACATCAAATAAAAATCTTTAAAAGGATTTGATACTTTTGTTTATTAAAATTTTAACGATGAAAAGATTAATCCCAATAATTCTTGTAAGCCTTACTGCCTGTCAAAGCAACATCGACAAAGCATTAAAATTGGTAAGTAACGATGATTTAGCAAAGGATATATCCACCATATCGGCCGACAGTATGCTAGGCCGAGCTCCCTTTACAATTGGAGAGGAACGGTCTGTTGCTTACCTAGAAAAAAGGATGGCTGAATTGGGCTTAGAACCTGTGTTCGAAAACTCCTACATTCAGAATGTCCCAATGGTTTCGATCGTCTCAAAAGTACCTGAGGTTATAAATTTATCGATTTCGAATAAACCATTTGAACTAAAGGCCGATGACGACTACTGCGCTTGGAGTCCAACAACTTCTCCATCTATCAAAATCAACAAGGCTGACCTAATTTTTGCTGGTTTTGGAGTAAATGCACCCGAATATGATTGGAACGATTTCAATGGTATTGATGTAAAAGGCAAAATAATTGTTGTTCTGGTGAACGACCCCGGTTTCTACACTGGCGATACTGCCCTTTTCAAAGGAAACACAATGACCTATTATGGCCGCTGGCGCTACAAATTCGAGGAGGCAGAACGTCAAGGGGCTATTGGCTGCCTAATTGTTCACGAAGATGCCCCTGCTGGATACCCTTGGGATGTTGCAGGAAGCAAGAACAACACACCTCAACTTTACCTCGATACTCCAGACCTCGAAAACAAACAATGCCTTGTTAATGGTTGGATAACTCACAATGCCGCGATCAACCTATTTAAATCCTGCGGATTAGATTACGAAACATCGAAAAGACAAGCAACCCAAAGAGGTTTCCAATCATTCAGTATGAATGCCACGTTGAGTATGAATATCGAGAATAGCCACACCAAATCAGTATCAAAAAATGTTGCTGGAATAATTAAAGGTAGCGAAAAGCCCGAGGAAGTAATTGTTTACTCGGCGCATTGGGACCATCTGGGAGTTGGCCGTGTGGTTAATGGCGACTCAATTTATAACGGAGCATCGGACAATGCCGCGGCAATTGCCTGGATGTTCTCCATTGCAAAGGCATTCAAAAGCACTGGGGTAACTCCAAAGCGCAGCGTTCTATTCTTCTCTCCAACAGCAGAGGAATCGGGGCTTTACGGCTCGGCATACTTTGTGGCAAATCCACCTATCAACATAAATAAAACTATTGCCTGCATCAACAACGATGTGATTCTATTCTTAGGCAAATTCAAAGATGTTACTGTTACTGGACTTGGGCACTCATCGCTCGACGAACTGCTTGCTGAAGAAGCATCAAAGTTTGGCCGTTACATTGCACCAGACCCAAACCCTGAGAATGGAATGTTTTTCCGTTCGGATCAACTCCCTTTCCTAAAAGCAGGTGTTCCATCAATATTTGCCAAAGGATATTCGCACCAGGAAGAATTAGGAAAGGATAAAACGCAGGAATTAATCAACTCATACTGGAAAAACATTTACCACAAACCCCAGGATGAATTCGTTCCAGAGCGTGACAATTTGGATGGATTAGCAGAGGATGTCAAACTATTTTTCTGCTTTGGAAATAGGTTGGCCAACGAGGACATATATCCAACTTGGAAAAAGAATTCTGAGTTTTATAAAGAGAAATAATACTAGATGACAAAATTACCCGTTACAATCATTACTAAAAAATGAATTGGAGGAAGGTAGAAGAAGTTAGAGGAATAAGCACGATTCGGTTTCTGCATTCCTTTAACTTCTTCTAAATTCATTTAACTCCCTCTTATTCCTCAAACCAAAACCAATGAACCAAATACTATCAATTATTATTCCCGCTTACAACGAGGAAAGAACAATCACCAAAATTCTCGAAAGAGTTTTAGCTGTTAATATCGACGGAATTGACAAAGAACTTGTTATTGTTAACGACTGCTCAAAGGATAAAACTAAGGAAGTACTGGAAAATTTCATCGCTCAAAATCAAAATCACAACATTAAACTATTTAATCATCCTGTAAACCAAGGCAAAGGAGCAGCACTACATACCGGAATAAAGGAAGCTACGGGCGATTATATCATTATACAGGATGCAGACCTAGAATACGATCCACGCGAATACACGGATTTGCTAAAACCAATACTCGAAGGCAATGCCGATGTGGTTTACGGATCGCGCTTTATGGGTGGGAATCCCCACCGAATTCTATTCTTCTGGCACTCAATTGGTAACAAGTTTCTGACCTTTGTTTCCAATATGTTCACCAACCTCAACCTAACCGATATGGAAACCTGCTACAAGCTGTTCCGTGCCGATATTATTAAAGGTTTGAAGTTAAAAGAAAAACGGTTTGGCTTTGAACCAGAGGTTACAGCAAAAGTGTCGAGAGTTCCTGATGTGAGAATTTACGAAGTAGGAATTTCGTACTACGGAAGAACCTACGCCGAAGGGAAAAAAATTAACTGGAAGGATGGATTCCGTGCGCTTTGGTGCATATTAAAGTATAATCTTTTCTAGAGCAATGATATTC
>WBUV01000467.1 GCA_008933525.1 Bacteroidales bacterium
TAATAACCCCTGCCCTAGCCGATGAGTTGCTATCTGTTTTATTCAGCTTAAAATCCATCAAAAAAAACATTTACACAAATTGACGCAAAGATAGCGTAAAATGGAATTATACAAATAGTTTTTAACGGTATAAGATGTGTAGTCTTAAATAACCATAAAATTGATACAGTAAAAATTCAATGTGCAAAAGATGATATTTGTCACAAATCATTTACTTCAATTCATAAATCGAATAAATTTATAGCATGTTTCTCTTATTAAAACTTTACCCTATTTATAATTGTATTCATTTCCTAATTATGTTGATTTTTTTTAAATAAGCATGAACTTTACTTAATCAATTGGGAAATAGCACAATAAAGTAATAACCTAAAAACCATATCCGTATGAAAACAAAGAAAACTTTTGTTACTCTTTTGGCAATGCTTCTATGTTTATTCGTAGTAGCACAGGATGAGTGGGAGAAAATAACTCACGTTACGGGCTATGTAAATGCTGTAGCAGAATACTCCGATTGCAAGAACCTTAAGAAAGATTATGCTGTTGGATTGTCGGAGTTGGGTTTTTTAGCAACGTTCAAACCAACGCGAAAACTAGAATTTAAATCGACATTAGTTTATACTCACTACACTTTCCATGTTAGTCAAATTTTTGTGGAAGGTTATGGAATGTACAATTTTAACGATGGTTTAAAACTTGGAGTTGGAAGGTTTTTAACGCCTCTAAGCCCTGTGAACCTTTATTTTTACGCCCCTCTTAATCCTAGCGGTGTTGTACCAATGCTTGTTTCGCACCACTTTTTGTTCCCACAAAGCATAAGCGGGTTTCAACTGGGAGGAAATTTCGAACTAAACTCGAGTTTAAAATTTGGTTACAACGCATCTGTTGGAACATACCAATATATTAATCACTTCGAATCGGGCGTTCTAAGCATTCTTTCTCAAGAAGACTCATACCCCAGTTTCGGCTATTACGACACAGAAGCCGATAAAATAAATAATTACCTTTGTGGTACTGCTCGCTTACATTTTACAGTTGCCGATAAATTCACCTTCGGAGCCAACTACTTCAAAGCCGATGCTCAACAGGTAACCCAGGACATTAATGGTAATTTTATTTATTAACCCTCAAAAAAATACACATGGGGAATAGATGGGCATCTCAACGTTGCAAACTTTAAACTAAATGCTGAGTATTGGGCTGGAAAACAGGAAACCACAAAAGAGACCGATGCAATAATTGGGCATATTGAGAACACCTATGAGGCTTATTATGGGGAACTAATATACGACGGAGAGGTTGTTAAACCTTTTGTTCGATGGGACTACATTAGCGATGTGACAGTTAACCAAGTAGGACTTCCAACAAATGCGGCCACAATTGGAATAGCCGTTCGTCCACTCTTTGAGACCTTATTAAAATTTGAGTACAAGAGAATTATGGGAAGAGAAATTACCGATATTGGAAATCGTATTTACCAAGACTACAACTATAACTATGCTCAGTTCTCCTTTGTTCTCTCATTCTAGCAATAATTAGTTTATAAAAAACGATTGTAATAAAGTATAAATCTAATTAAACCAGAAAAAGTATGAAACGATATATATTACTCATAACAATGATTATTACTGCAAATATTGTTTTGCAGGCTCAGTCGTTCAAGGTGATTGTAAACAATAACAATCCTAACACAACGCTCTCCACGGGAGAACTATCAAGCATCTTCCTGAAAAAAACCTCGAAATGGAGTAACGGAGAAAAAGTTGTGCCTGTTGACCTTAATGCCGACTCTCCAATAAGGGAGGCTTTCTCCAAAAATGTACATAAAAAGTCAGTTGGTTCAATTAAAAGTTACTGGCAACAATATGTGTTTGCCGGCAGCGGAACACCCCCGGTAGAAAAAAATAGTGACACTGAGGTTGTTGAGTTCGTAAAGAAAAATACCGGCGCTATAGGTTATATTTCGTCGGGAGCCGATGCGTCAGGGGTTAAGGTTATAACCGTTAACTAAAACAAAGAGCAATGCTTCAAAACTTAAAAATCAAGCACAAACTGCTTTTCTCACCAATACTGTTTGTTGTTGTAATACTTGTGGTCTTCGTAATTTTCCAATTTACAAATTCGAACTCCAAATTGTTGCTCAACAACATTCAGAAAGGTTATGTGCCATATGTTGAGATTGCAAGCAACCTAAGCTATGAGCTCATTAACCTTCAGAGGGAGTTTCAGGATGCGGTTGCTGCTGCCGATGAAGAAAAACTCCAATCGACCAACGAAAAGTACAAACTAATTCAACTAATGCTCGACAGCGCAAAGAACAACATAATTGGTAAAAACAACAGCGAGATACTGAAAATCGAAAAGCAGTTTGAGAATTACTACAAACTGGCCCTAAGCACTTCTGGAGCAATGGTAAGCGGGAAGTTTACTGAGGAACTTAGTAACGATATCAATAGAATGGTAACGGAGTTTAACGCCATTAAAGAGTCGTTGAACGAACTGATTGCTCATAGCAAACAAGAAACCTCGAACGCCTTTAGTTCCACAGTAAAAAACTTTAACACGTCGTTCGGAATAATCTTCTCAATTCTGCTTGCAGGCTTGGTTGTTTTTCTGATAAGTTCATTTATTATTATTAAATCCCTAAATCAATCACTAGGAATTCTTAGGAAAAAGCTAACCTTACTCTCCGAAGGGAATCTTATTAGATAAAACTCACATCAAACTTTAAGTAACGATGAAATTGGTGAGATGATTAAGG
>WBUV01000468.1 GCA_008933525.1 Bacteroidales bacterium
GAATAAGAGAATAAGAGAATAAGAGAATAACCTATACACTAAAATGTATAGGAACCTATTTGAATAAATTGAATAGAGTGAGTTACAATCTGGATATAATCTCTTCAACAGAAAGAGATGAGTTTGGCATAATTGTTTCAGGTACTGGTTTTCCTGTTTTCTCTGAAACAATTAAACGCTTACAAGTAGAGTATTTTGCAAATCCTGCTGTGCAGTATATCTTTCTATAGGTTTCACCTGCATTTGGATTTAAAAATACATTCTTGATGTAGATTGGGCATTTTTCTAGTTTTGGGCAGTTTGTTGAATTCTCCATTTTTCTTATTTTATGAATTGTAATCAAATTTATGTATAATATTTTGATTGTAAAAGAATTATTAAATAATATAATTTCAATTCTTTTCTCGATTTGATTTGAATAGATTGTTTGAAATGTTATCTTTAATATAAATAGTTAATGAGCTATGTCGACATTTGTTATACCCGATATTCATGGTTGTATAAAGACTTTAAGGCGATTAATTGACTGTAAGTTAGGTATTACAATTGACGATAGGTTGTTTTTTTTGGGTGATTATATTGATAGAGGACCCGATAGTGCAGCCGTTGTCGATTATTTAATAAGCCTAAAAGAGTCTGGTTACAATGTAAACTTTTTACTTGGGAACCATGAGCAAATGCTATTAGACTCATGTGATAGTAAGGCTAATTTAAACGTATGGCTTCAAAATTCTGGATTGGCAACATTGAAAAGTTATGGAATCCGCTCAATGTCAAAACTTAATATTTTAAAGAGTATTCCATCAAAGCATCTTGATTTTTTTAATGATTTAAAGCCTTATTTCATAGTTAACGAAAAGTACGTTTTGGTGCATGGAGGGTTAGATTTTTCTATTTCTGATCCTTTTTCTAACAAAGAACAGATAATTTGGAGTAGGTGTAATGAGGTTCCCGCTGATTTTATGCCAGGTTATAGTATTATATGTGGCCATACTCCAAGACCAATTGATTTTTTAATTAGAGATATAAATTTGAAAAATAAGCGAGTATATAAATTAGACGCAGGCTGTGTTTATAAAGGCCAACTACCTGGAACTGGTTACCTAACAGCCCTTAACATTGATAAATGGGAGTTAGATTTTGTAGAATGTATAGACTAATAACTCAGTAACTTCTCTTATTCTTGTGGTAATACAATAACTTCTACTTTATCCTTAAGTATTTCTTTGAATTTTGCAGCATCATCATTACTTCCCTCGTAAATTCCGTAATGTATGGGTATTGCCACCGATGCATTGGTGTCGATAACAGCCTGAACAGCATCTTCCACTGAGTTCATAGTGTAGGTTTGTCCAAGCGGAAGCATTATTATATCGCATTTAATATTCTTCATCTCTGGAATAAGTTCAGTATCGCCAGTGTGGTATAGCCAAACATTGCAGAGGTTAAGCAGATAGCCAACCCATTCTTTCTCCTTCGGATGCTTGTCTGTTTTAAATACGTTATACATTGGAACAGTCTTAATTTGAATACTTTTCCATTCCATTTCAAAACCTGGTTTCACGGGTATAACTTTGGCTGCGCCAAATGCTTCGAGTTGGCTTGAGAAATCTGCAGGGCAGAATATCCATGTGTCATTGGATACAATGAGTTTTAAATCCTCGGGCGAAAAATGGTCGAAGTGTGAGTGGGTTATTAGAATTAAGTCGGCTTTATCGGGTTGTTTTAGTCTAAAAGGGTCGATGTATATTGTTTTTCCGCAATTCTGAATTTTTACCGAAGCCTGACCAAACCATTGTATACTCTCTGCTATAGCTTGAACATTCTTGGTTGCTTGAGTACTCATAGTTCAATATTTTACAGTTTGAATGAACTAAGTTACTAAAAAATAAACCAAAAGTAAATAGTCTATTCTTCGGTAAAATCCACAAAGTCAATTGTGTCCGATGGGAAAGTATCTTGTTTTGCAATTAACTTTTTTGCTTCCCCATTCAGGTTGAACTCGTCAATACTTAGAATTGAGCTGTAATCATCATCGGTGATATAGCCTCTATTAAGCATTTTATTTGAAACAAATTCAAAACTATTTAGCATAAAAGGTTTAAGGTGGTTTTCGTCGTCAAAAACCCACTTGAATTTTGTTGGACGAGGTACAATGTATGCTAAGAATAGTGCTTCCTGCAAACTTATCTCATTAGGTTTTTTGTTGAAGTAGTAATGGCATGCCTCCTTAACACCATAAACATTTGGACCCCATTCAATAATATTAAGATATATTTCGAGCATTTTGTCTTTACTCACAATTGAGTTGTTCTCAATCATCCAAACAGTAAGAAACTCTTCAAATTTTCGGGTGATATTCTTATTTCGATTTAAGTAAAGGTTTTTAACTAGTTGCTGTGATATGGTGCTTCCTCCGCGAGCAAAGCGTTTTTCCTTAATGTTGCAAGCCATAGCGTAACGAATTCCGTCTAAATCGAATCCTCGGTGGTTGTAGAAGCTTCCATCTTCGCTTGTGATCATTGCCCAGCGCAGAAATGGCGAAATGCTGTTGAGGCTGATAAATTCTTTGCCATCACCAACTCTGATACTTTTTATGAAAACGCCATCGTTATATATCCTATGGGTAAAAGTATCGTTAAGGGCGCTGAAGTTTGTGTTTCCGTAAGATTGAATATTGAATCCTTTAGATATTAGTTTTGGTTCAATTTGCAGGCTATCAGGATTATTGGTATTGAGGTTTACCTGTAAAC
>WBUV01000015.1 GCA_008933525.1 Bacteroidales bacterium
AGTGGCCTTAATATATCGCGTTTATAAGACTTAAAATAAACCATGAATCTGAGCATCAATCTTATTGATAATTAATCGTAAATCTTCAGGTTTTTCTGGAAAATTTAAATTATCCACATCTATTATTAAGAGTTTGCCATTTTTATAACTCTCAATCCAGGCCTCGTAACGTTCATTGAGCCTCTGTAAATAATCTAGCCTTATGTTTTTTTCATAGTCCCTTCCACGCTTCTGAATTTGCCTAACCAAAGTTGGAACAGTAGCTCGCAAATAAATGAGCAAATCAGGTGGTTGAATAAGCGATGTCATTAAGTTAAAAAGTGCAAGATAGTTGTTAAAGTCTCTAGTGGACATTAAACCCATTTGGTGAAGATTAGGAGCAAAAATATTGGCATCCTCATAAATGGTTCTATCCTGAATTACATCTTCTCCCTTTCGGTGAATATCAACAATTTGGCTGAAGCGACTATTAAGGAAATATATCTGCAGATTGAAACTCCAACGCTGCATATCCTCATAAAAATCATTTAGATAAGGATTATCGTCTACGTCCTCATAATGAGGTTTCCATTTATAGTGCTTCGCTAACAAACCCGTTAGGGTTGTTTTTCCTGAGCCAATATTTCCGGCAACTGCAATATGCATATTGTAATTATTACTGGTTAAACAGATTTAAGAAATCAACTTGTGGCTTTTTAAAAGTACAAATAGTTTTTAAATCCGCTTAAGAATGTATTGCAGATTTTATTAACAATCAGAATAAAGTGACAAAAAATCTACTTAGATACTTTAATTGCAGCATCAATCTCGATAAGCTGCTCAACATATTCTCGGGTGTTCGATAAACGCGGAACCTTATTCTGTCCTCCAAGTTTTCCACGTTGTCGCATCCATTCAAAGTAGGTTTGCTTTGCGACACTTCGAACTATAGGCATTTTAAGAGTAACACCTTTATAGCGCTTGGCCTCATAATCGGAGTTAATGGAGCATAGAGCCGAATCGAGTTCTATAGTAAAGGCATTAAGATCGGCAGGTTCCACCTCAAATTCAATTATCCATTCATGACTCCCGGTTTGACTGCGATCCATATAGATTGGGGCAGCTGTATACTCTCTTATTTGTGCACCTGTTCTATCGCAAGCAATCTTTAAAGCGTTCTCTGCATTATCGACAATAACTTCTTCGCCAAAAACATTTATGAAATGACGTGTACGACCGGTTATTTTAATTTTATGAGGCGCCTTGGAAGTAAAAGTAACAGTATCACCAATTAAATATCGCCACAGTCCAGAGTTAGTGCTTATAACCATGGCGTAGTTTTTCCCAACTTCAACATCGGCAACAGTTAAAACCCGAGGTTTTTCCAACGCCATATCCTCAACAGGAATAAACTCGTAGAATATTCCATAATCGAGCATTAAGAGCATATCGTCGGAGTTAGGGTTATCCTGCAATGCAAAGAATCCTTCGCTGGCATTATATGCTTCGAGGTAGTTCATGTTGGGCGATGGAATTATCTGCTTAAATTGTTCACGATATGGAGTGAAACTAACGCCACCATGCATAAACAGCTCCAAATTTGGCCAGATTTCCAAAAGATTCGATTTCCCAGTATAATCTAACAAATGCTTAATCATTACAAGGTTCCACGATGGAACACCAGCAATACTGGTAACATTTTCTTTCAACGTTTCGTGGGTAATCATATCGAGCTTTTCTTCCCAATCGGGGATTAAAGCTACTTTTTGACTTGGAGTTCTAATAAAATCAGCCCACCAAGGTTGATTTTCAATCAAAATTGCGGATAAATCTCCGTAATATGACTTCATGGAGAAATTATCGATTTGATGACTTCCTCCCAATGTTAAACCTTTACCCGATAAGAGATTGTTGTTAGGATGAAAGTCTGTGTAAATGGCAATGATATCGCGTCCTCCTCGGAAATGACAATCCTCAAGAGCATCGAAGCTCACAGGAATAAACTTACTTTTATTCTGTGTAGTACCAGATGATTTAGCGAACCACTTAATTTCATTTGGCCAGAGCAGATTTTCTTCGCCCTGTCTTAATCTATCAATATATGGCTTAAACCCCTCATAATCTAAAATTGGAATACGCCTTTGAAATTCCTCGAAACTCTTTATGGAATCGAAACCGTACAACCGACCATACTCAGTATCCTTTGCCTTTTCCAATAGACCCATTAAGGTATCGAATTGAACCTCGGCAGGATATTTTCTAAACAGGTCAATTTGATATAATCGCTTGGTATTAAACCATCCTAAAATTGAATTGAGAAACGGCATAAAACATGTATTTTCTTGTCAATTCAAAACTACAAGAATAATTAATTAAAATCTACTCCTATAAAATAAATTAACAAAAATTAAGCAGCCCGAGAATCGTCTAATTAACTAATTTATGGGGCTAGAGTTTGGATAATCGATGCGCGGCCTCAACTAAATCGTCGTAACCAACTCCAAGGTTCACCCTAACTTGCTGCTTGCAAATTTTATCGTGGTAAAATACTGACATAGGTGCAACGGCAACGCCATAATCCCTTGCAAGTAATTCTATAAAATCAATGTCTTTTGATGTGGAAATGGCTGAGTATCCAAGAATCTGAAAATAGCCACCATTGCTTGGTAGTAACTTCAGTTTTGTATCTTTCAATATTTCATGAAAAGCATTTCGATTCCTTTCCAACAATTCCATGTTTGGAAAAAGAGTGCTGTACCGAGCAATATAATCGGCTATGGCTAACTGAAATGGATGATTTACCGAGTTAACCAATGCTCTTTGAACTTTCCTATACTTATCCATCAAGGTTTTTGGGGCAATGCAATAACCAATTTTCCAGCCAGGAACTCCCAGCGAGTTACTTAGAGAGCCAACAATAAAAGAGTTGTCGGCTAGTTTAGGGTAAAAAGTGGCACTCGATGCGGACGTGTCGGAATATACAATATCGGCTAAGGATTCGTCACTGATTATTCTAATTTTAGTTCCATTAATTAACTTCTGCAGATTCTCCATATCGTCGGAGGAAAAAACCCTGCCTGTTAGATTGTGTGGCGAACAAATGATTATGAGCTTTGTTCTGGTGGTAATTGCCTTTTGAACTTCAGCCCAATCAACAGAACTTTCTGCATCTTTTAACTTGATAAAAATTGGGCGCGCACCACATATCTCAATAGCAGTTGCATAGTTATCGTACGATGGTTCAAAAATAATAGCCTCATCGCCTTCCTTTACGCTCGATGCTATTGCAGTAAAAATTGCCTGCGTTGCTCCAGCGGTTATCGTAATCTCGTTCTGAGGACAATAGTTCCTGAAGTATTTTTTTGTAATAAAATCCGCCAATGCATTTCTTAGTTCAACGGTGCCCTCCGATGGAGCATTTCCTGTAACAGATTTTAAATATGCAAAAGCCTTCTCTCCAAGGATTTCGGGAAATGGGAATGATAGATAGTTACCCGAAAGGTCAATCGCATTATACTCTAAGGCCAACTTAGACATGTTTCCTTCAAACGAAAAATCTACATCAAAATTTGTCTGTCTGGTCATATTTTTCTTTTCTTAACGTAAAGATAACAAAATGGTGCGTTTTGCAAAGCATCTTTTTGACATAGTTGTAAAAATGTAGGACGAAGAATCAATATTAATCAAAAAGTTGGGTTAAAACCGTCAGTGATGTAAACTCTAAGTTACTCCCTAAATGAAATTTATAGTATTGGAGTATTCCGCTGATAATCTGTTGCCGTTGATTATGACCAAACGATAATTCTTCGGCATTATAAAAGGGAGTTGATATAACTTGGCTAATCATTTTACTTACATCGGATTCTAAATAGAAGTTGTGTTGAGGGATATGCGGAATAAACGAGCCACTCCTATAATCGAAATACTTGTTCGCTGCTGACCATAAATTGGATGGGAAAAAACCCAATTGCCTCGAATGTTGCATCAAAAATATCAGATGAAAGTTGGCCACTCCCGATTGCATAATATCCAATAGATGAACTGAGTTTTCGAGAAAATTGTAAAATGTTGGATTTGGCTCTTCCTCTCTTACTGTTCTATAAATTACCTCGCTCAGGAAAAGGGCTATTGTTCTTTTGGTATGATCGAATGAAATTGATGATTGACCTATTGCAATGGAAACTTCTTTTAAACGGCATAAATCGGAGCCTGTATTTCTATAAAATACAACATCCAAAATAGAAAATGGTTGAAAATAGACAGCCTTACCAGGGGACTTTCCGCTACTATATGCGCTATTTACTACAAACGAAATTCTTCCAAATAGTTCGCTATAACAATAAGCAATCAGACTATTATCCTTATATCTGACAGTATGCAGAACTATTGCCTTGGATTTATAGAGCATTTACTACTTTATAAAAAGAATTTTGGTGACAGCAGAGTCCGATCCTGTTTCGTCGGAACAGAACACAAGGTAAACACCAGTCCCAACCTTATTCCCTTTTAAGCTTTTGCCATCCCAAGTGGCCATTCCTCCCTCCGATCTCGTTTCGTAAACTAAATTTCCACTAATATCGGTGATTTTAACGATTGTATTGTTTACCAATCCGACAATTGAAATTTTTCCAGAATATCCTGGGGGTACAGGGTTCGGGTATGAGTACACTTTCCCAAACTTTTGCGAAGGTTCTGTTGAATTGCCTCGATATGAAACAAGACCCTTTTCTGTCGCAATAAAAACCTCCCCACTCACAGGATGTACCTTAATGTCGAGAATACTATTTGATGGTAAAGGACTATTTTCGGCAGTAAAGTGCAGCAGTTCTTTTGTACCATCAGAGTTGAATAAGAACACACCCGACTTAGCAGTTCCAAACCATTTACGGTTGCCTCCATCAACAGATATTGTTGTAACAACTTCCGTTTCTAAAAGATATACGGCTAAACCCGCAATTACATCGGGAATCTTTATTTTTTGGAAGTAAAATCCTGAATCAAAAACTCTTTCCGGATTATAGCTAAGAAGAACGCCTTGCGATGTTCCGAGCCAAAGATATCCATCGTTATCGAATGCTAGCGTATTTATATCGATATTGAATACATTGCCATCACGATCGTAGGGTTTTACTTTCCGATACTTGTCGTCGTCCTTAGAGTCAATATTACTCCCAGGATGAAGAGCAAAAAGACCCTCGCCACGAGGTAAAACCAACCATAATGAACCATAAGGAGAAAATCGAAGCGTCGAAATTTTATCCGCATTAATTGCTGTAGCGTAAGGAAATGAAACCCATGTTCCGTCGGTTTTTCGAACAGAAATTGGGTTAGCCACCATGGCATTCGAAACCCAAAGATTGCCTTTTGTATCGAACGCTAACCCACTAATTCTACAAAATGGTGCATTGGGAAATATCGATTGTAAACTGCTATTCTCAGGAGTGAATCGATTAACCATCTCATTGTTGGAAAACTGAAATATTCCACTGCCCCAGCTTCCCACAAAGTAACTGGATGGATCCATTGGATTGAACTCTGCCACAACTGCATCGTGAAATCCCCAATTTTGATAATCGACCCACTGTTCGTTTTTGAAACCATGTACAGTAAAAGCATTCCAAAAATTCGAAAAAGTAGCATCGTATGCGCCCGATACCACAACCACTCTCTCTTTATTCACTGCAATTGAGAAGCTAAGGTTGTTTGCAGGTCCTTGAGGGCGAGAATAGAACTGAGTTGTTGTTGTTCCAATAACAAGTCCCAACTCACCGTCGGCAATGGCTATTCTATCCTCATCTATCTGGATCGACGAATTAGGTTTAAATAGATAGACAAATGAATACGCAGAAATTGTTGGCCCTTTTAATCCCGACAAGCTATATGTTGCTACGCCCAAGTTTGAGGTTACAATTAACTTATTTTCCACAGCATTTATGTTTTTGATTTCCAAAAAGGGTCTATCTACTTCCCGCCATGTAGCTCCGTTAAAAAGCCAAAGAATATCGGCAACACCCTCTTGTTTTTCAACAGCAAATAAAACATCACTTGAAGATGTTACACCTACACATTCAGCATTTGGATTAGAGAATGAACTAATTTTAGTCCATCGCTCATAACTAACAAGCAGTGGATCGGAAACCGATGCAAATAACAATCCCCTCTCTGTGGCAGCCCAAAATCTGTTATCAAAAACAACTAAATTGTTCACTTTTAAATTACCACCACCAATACCTAAAAAATAGGTGTCCTTTATTTCGATCTTCAAAGGATCAACCACAACTATACCGAAATCTGTTGAGACGTAAATTTTATCCTGATGAAACAAAAATCCATTTATTGCTTTGCTCCCCGACAATGATTTCTCCTTAATATCTACAATATTCTGGATCCTATCGGGATATACCAGATCAATGTTACCACTCTCGTACCCAACAGCAAGAATATTGGCTCCGTCTAAATAAACTAGGGATGAAATACCTACATCGGATAATCCATTGACCTTGGTCAACTTATCAATTTCAGCATTAGATAAATCGTAAGTAAATAAACCCATTGAAGATGCGCAGTATATTTTACCATTCCCTTTGCTAACGAATCGCCCATCGTTAAAGGAGAAATGGTCGCGCCATGCACCGTGTGGTATTTGGGCATTACATAATAAAACGAAGAAAAACGATAAGATTGTAATTAGAATCCTAAACATAACCTAAGTTTTAGGAATAAACTCTCAAATTAGAGAATTATTATTAATACGTGAATTTTATCTGGATTTTAGGAATGTAATTAACTTTGACACAGCAATACCCCTGTGGCTAATTCTATTCTTTAACTCTAAGGGCATTTGTGCAAAAGTATTATCATAACCATCAGGCAAGAAAACAGGATCGTAACCGAACCCATCGGAGCCTTGTTCTGTTTCAATGATAGTCCCCCAAACCTCTCCCTCAAACAAATATTCCTGCTTATCAAAAATTAATGCAATAACTGTTCTAAACCGTGCTTTTCTATTTTTAACTCCCTCCAGATTGGCTAAGAGTTTCTTTATATTATCCTTTGAACTCTTAGACTCTCCGGCGTAACGAGCGCTAAATACACCTGGCTCACCATTCAGAGCATCAACTTCAAGCCCTGTATCATCTGCGAAGCAAGAGTGCCCAGTTCTATTATATATATACTGAGCTTTTTGCAGTGCATTCTCCTGAAGAGTATCAAAATCCTCTGGAATATCAACATTAATTCCAATTTCGGAAAGAGATAGAACTTTAAAATGATTACCCAAAAGTTCCTGAACCTCCCTGAGTTTGTGTTGATTATTTGTGGCAAAAACCAACTCTATTTGTTTATCCAGCATAAATAACTTAACGAGGATTTACGCTCATTACAGGAATATGTCTTGAATTGGCAAGGATATACTGTTCAAGAGGCTCTACAATAAACTCTCCCTCTTTATCTAAAGGTGTAGTCATAATTACAATTAAGTCTGCCCTAATATTAACAGCCATTTCGAGGATTTCCTGATCGTAAGGTTTAACTCCTGGTGCTGTGTACTCAAAATATTTTGCTCCTTTTTGATCGAGAAATTTACGAGCCGAGGCCATGTTAATATCAATTTTGGCTAACAGTTCAGGATCGTTAACACTCGGTTTTATCAAGTGAAATCGAGATAAATAGTAATCGCTGAAATAAGAAATCCACTCATGTTTTTCCCTATTTTCCGAAGTGAAATCGATAGGAAAAACAACATCGTCGTAACGTTTATTCACTGGGGGCTCCTGAATTGTGACGAAAGGCACTTTACAACTTGTAATAACCTTAAGAGTCCAAGAAACTCGGTTTTCGTCCATATCCTTGATAGTGGACGATCCCATAATAACAATGCTTGCATTAATTTCGTTTGCAACATTGGCAATATCGGAAAAAATACTTCCAATTCTAACAATGGGATTAGGTGTAACCCCATACTTATACTTTATAGAAGCAATTACTTCGTTAAGTTTTTCCATTGCAACTCCAACCTCAGCTTCCGATTGTACAATATGCAAAATAGAAATTGGTTCCTTAACCACGTTCGAAACCCTAACAGCGTGCTGTAAGGCATACTCTGCCACTTTAGAAAAATCTGTTGGAACCAGAATTGTTTTGTTTGTTCCCTTCATACTAGTTGAAATTTGAAAAATTTAACCATATCTTAACAGCCAGTTAAATAAAAAAGCGAGCAAAATACGGTTATCTGTTTCTAATAAAATTGGACTAATGTATGAATTTTATTACTTTTATCCTTAATTGACACTCACTTTTTTTGCGAAATAAGATATAACAATCTGTTTTATAGGGGCTTTTTGTTGATTACAATTTTTAAGTAAATGGCTTTGTTAATTACAGCAGTTTTATTCAATATCGCATCTCTACCACAGCAAAATCTGATTTATTGGATTATTGCTGCATTTTTCATATCTACCCTAATCCTTTTATATAGCCTAATAAATTACTCAAGCGCAAAAATTATAAGTAAGTTAGAACTGCTAATTTACCAAAGAACGGAGGAGTTGTTAAGAGAAAAGTCAAAAGCAGAAAACCTTCTTACTCGGGTTCTTCCTAGAGATGCCGCCGACGAGTTAAAAGAGCATGGAAAGGTTAATGCGCAGAAATTCAAGATGGTGACAGTTCTTTTTTCGGACATTCAAGGATTTACACAAATTACCGACGAGATTAAGGCCGAAGAATTGATTGACCAGCTAGACAGATTCTTCTACCGTTTCGATACTGTGGTTGAAAAGTACCACATAGAAAAAATCAAAACAATAGGCGATGCTTATATGTGCGCTGGAGGCATCCCCAAGAAGAATAGAACAAACCCCATCGAAGTTGTTGCGGCTGCGCTTGAAATGATGAATCATATGAAGGAAATTAATAACCAGCACCAGCCCGGCGAAGAAATTTGGGAACTAAGAATTGGTATAGATACTGGTCCTGTTATTGCCGGAGTGGTTGGAAGAAATAAACTTTCGTACGACATATGGGGCGGAACAGTTAATACCGCAAGTCGAATGGAGTCGGCAGGTGTGCCGGGAAAAATAAATATATCGGAGAACACTTACATTTTAGTTAAAGATTTCTTCAATTGCATTTACAGAGGTAAGATGCCGGTAAAAAACAAGGGCGATATTAAAATGTACTTTGTTGAAGGCATTGTGCCCAACCTTTCCGAAAACTTTGAGGGTTTCATTCCCAACGAGGATTTTAAAATTGAATTACAGCTTATCCGATTAGGCGATTTAGAGGAATTTGTTCTTGAAAAGTTAGAGGTTGGCCTTCCAAAAAACCTTTATTACCATAACTTAAAACATACAGTGGATGTTTACACCCAAGTTGAGTTAATTGGTCGTTCGGAAGGCGTATCGAAAAAAGAATTGCTAATACTCAGAACCGCCGCTCTGCTTCATGACTCTGGACATCTTATCGATTATTCTACGCACGAAGAAATGGGTGTAAAACTAGCCCACGAAATCTTACCTGAGTATGGTTACTCCCCAGAACAAATCGAAGAAGTCTCAAAACTTATAATGTCAACCAAGATGCCCCCCGAGCCCAAGAATCTGCTCGAGCAAATTATCTGCGATTCTGATCTGGATTACCTTGGACGAACAGACTTTATACCAGTTTCGAACATGCTTTACAAAGAACTGCACGAGCACGGTCATATAGCAACGCTACACGATTGGAACTTAATGCAGATTAAATTTATTGAGAAACATCAGTACTATACAAATACTGCCAGACGACTTCGTAACGTTAATAAGAATAATCAGCTTGAAAACATTAGAAAATGGATGACTGAAATTGAGAAAAATGAGATTTAATTAGCTTTTTATTGAGATTATTTTTAATTTTACTATATTTATCAGGTTTTTTATGTTCGCTTTTAAGTAATTTTGATTCAAATTGAGCTGTAAACTTCAAATCTTAACGATGTTTTATGCTCTGCTTTGTTTGAGTAAAGTTTGTTATTACAGTTGATAAATAATAAATTTTCCGATTATGGAAAGTCTTAAAAAGTTGGTTCTTATTCCCTGGGATTTCTCCGAAGGCGCTGAAAATGCCCTACAACATGCTATTCAATTAGCTGAAGCGGGTGGAAACGAAATAATGCTTCTACACTTTATCCCTCGCTCTGCTATTCAGGATTTTCTCACTCGCAAAGTAAACATTAAGGAGATAGAGGCTGCCAACAAGAAGTTTGAAGAAGTTGCTGAGGCAACTTTTCAAAAATATGGTGTTCGACCCCAAACATTAGTCCTTGAAGGGCATCCCAAAAGAATAATTAGAGAATTGATAACCACAGCAAACGTTAACCTAATTGTAGCATATCACACCTACATGTACAAAGGTAAAAGTTACCGCCCATCAACTCTTCTTAAGGATCTTATTTTCAAGGATATCACGCTGCCGTTTATAATCATTAATACTCCTCCAAAGCACACCCATTACATAGAAATTGTAATCCCTGTTGATTACGACAGAAAATTTAAAGAAGCAGTTCACTGGATTATTTACTTGGCAAAATACTATAAGTGTAATATCAATATCATAAAACCTTTCCTCACCGACGACGGCAAGAAGAAACAAATGGCCAACAATATTTACTTTACTAAAAAGATGCTCGATGGCGTTGGTATTGTTTATGGTATTAAAACTGCAAAAAAGAAGGGATCGTTTGAGGATGAAGTATTCAAGTTTGGAAAAATTATTGAATCGGATTTAATCCTCATAATGACCGACAAGTACGATTATTTTGTTGATGCAAAACGTGAAAAATCACTAGAAATCCCTGTAATGTGCGTTAATCCAAGGGTGAAAAAATATCAAAGCTTCAACTAACCCATATCTCCTTATTTATGGACATAAATTTGAAGTTTCAGCATATTCGAAATCGAATAATTGGAAAGTTGTCACTTCAACAAAAGATATTAATCCTATTTGTTGGGGCATCTGTTTTCATTCTTCTCTTAACCGTTTTTTATATTGGAGCAAGAGTTAAAAAGAATTCTGTGGAAAACGCTCACGTGCAAATGGGCGTTACAGCCGACAAGCATGCCGAAAAAGTTAAAGCTCTGCTTGAAAAAGAACTTCATATTACAAGAACACTATCAAGCGCAATCCTTAATCACAAGAAACTTCCCAAGGAAAAAATATTCGACATTTACACCAATATATACAAAGATGTATTAAGCAAAAATCCCGATGTAATTGCAGTATGGGATAGCTGGGAGTTAAAATATCTGGATTCGACATATCAAAAAGACTTTGGACGATACAAAATTAATGTATGGCGAGAGTCTGGATCGATAAAAAGTAAGGTTGACCTTGCAAGCATTAATGGTGATCCCCCTCAGTATGCCAAAATTAAAAAGGAGAAGAACGAAAGCCTTGAGGAACCATACTTCGACACCTACGATAATGATCCCAACAAAAAAATTTTAATGACGAGTTTGATTGTCCCAAACATCCTTGACAATAAACTTGTTGGATTCGTAGGAGTAGACATTCCGTTAACCCATTACCACGAAATTTTCAAGCAGATAAAGCCTTACGATGGTAGTTACGCCTTCCTACTATCTAGTACACTAAAATATGTAGCAAATCCAGATAAAGACCTAATTGGAGAAAATGCATTAAATGAGTACGAAGATGTTTTTCTTCGAAATGGTGCTTTGGAAAAAATAAGCAATGGTAATCCCGCATTTTTCGAAGATGAAGATATAAATGGTGTTGAATCATACTTTATAATACGTCCAATTGTAGTTGGGAATTGCACTCAACGGTGGTCTATGGCTATTGTAGTTCCCAAGCAGATAATTATAAGTGAATCTGTCGCAATATTCTGGAGAACCATTTTTATTGGCTTACTTGGAGTTTTAGTGTTTGCCACATTTATATACTTTGCCTCAAAGAAGTATGTTGTAAATCCTATCTTAACAATTATTTCCACCCTTGAGAGGCTCTCCCTTGGTCATGTCAATGATGATATGATTTCGACCAACGAAGAAAAGGATGAAATTGGCAACATGGTGAACTATTTAAACAAAACAGTTGAAGGATTATCGCACAAAACAAGATTTGCCGAAGAAATTGGTCAGGGAAATTACAATGCAAAACTAGATTTACTAAGTGATGAGGATACTCTTGGCAAATCGCTCATAGCAATGGGAAACAACCTCCGAACAGCCCAAGAGGAAGAAACAAGACGAAAAATTGAAGACAAAAAACGCCAATGGATCAACGAAGGACTTGCGAAATTCGGAGATATTCTACGTCAGGACAATAATAATATTGAAAGGCTTTCGGCCAATATCATCAAGAACTTAATAAACTACCTTAACGCAAATCAGGGTGGTCTGTTTATCTTCAACGATGACGATCCACAGAACCCATTCTTTGATTTACTTGCAGCTTACGCCTATAACCGTCAAAAGTTTATCACAAAACACATTCTGTTGGGTGAAGGTTTGATTGGCACTTGTGCGCTAGAGAAACAAACAATTCACCTTAAAAACATACCCGATGACTACATAACTATTTCATCGGGACTTGGAGAGGCAAAGCCAAGGAATCTGATTATTGTTCCGCTGAAAATTGAGGAAAATGTTTTAGGAGTCGTTGAATTAGCATCGTTTGAAAATTTTGAGGACTACCATATCGACTTTATTGAAAAGGTAGCACAAAGCATTGCGCAAACTTTAACCTCTGTTAGAACTAATATTAGAACGGCTGAGCTGCTTGAGAGAACTCAACAACAAGCCGAAGAGATGAAAGCCCAAGAGGAAGAGGTTCGCCAAAACCTTGAAGAGCTTGCTACAATAAAAGAGGAGCTCGAGAAACGGAACGACGAATTTTTCGAAAATCAAAAGAGTTTGGAGTGGGAAAAAACACTGTTAGACTCCTTGCTAAACTATTTACCAGACAAAATTTACTTCAAAGATCTTAAGAGCCAATTCATTAAGGTAAGTAAATCGACCCTTCGATTCTTCGGTCTTGAACAACAGGAAGAACTAATTGGAAAATCGGATTTTGATTTCTTCGACGATGAGCATGCTAGACCGGCCTACGAGGATGAGCAAAGGATTATTAGAACCGATACTCCCGCTATTGGAATAGTTGAGAAGGAAACTTTGTCCGACGGAAGAGTTACTTGGGCCGAAACCTCAAAAATGCCTCTTAAAACTGAATCGGGCGAGATTATTGGGACTTTTGGAATTACAAGGGATATCACTCAATCCAAACTCATGGAGGAGGAAATATCCATTAAAGCAGAGGATGCTAATGGTTTCCAAAAAGAACTTGTTAAAAAAAGCAAGGAGATGGAAAATCTTTACGAGGCAATTAGCAACTCTACCTATTTAATTGAATACAATACCGAGGGTTATGTTACCAACATAAACAAAGAATACCTAAACTTACTCGAAATGAATTTCGATGAGGTTGTTGGCAAACATCACTCCTACCAAATGGATTTTACGGAGGAACAACGAAAAAACTATAAACTTTTCTGGGAAGAACTAAACAGCGGAATTGCTAAGAAGGAAACTCACAAGTTCACCGTTAATGACAAAACATACTTGTTTTTTGAGACCTACACCCCGCTGAAGAATGAGTATGGCGCGGTTTATAAAATAATTAAGATTGGCGTAAACGTAAGCCACCTGTTAAAAGAATAATAATTCTACAAATAATTGGGCTCAGGAAACTGAGACTAAATTTTTTAAAATTATGATTTGGAAACAATTACTCAACTCAAATAGGTATGGATCCGATATATCCACAAACAAATCGACGGATCTTACTCGAACTGATTTCCAGCGCGACTACGATCGAATAATTTTTTCGTCGCCATTTAGAAGACTTCAGAACAAAACGCAGGTTTTCCCTTTACCTGGAGGAATATTTGTACATAACCGGCTTACTCACAGCCTCGAAGTTTCGAGCGTTGGCCGTTCGCTTGGGAATAATGTTCTAACCTTGCTCTACAGTTCCTTTAGCAGGGAGGAAAAGCAAATTGTAAGCCAATTACCTACAGTAATATCGGCAGCATGCTTAGCCCACGATTTAGGAAATCCTCCTTTTGGTCATAGTGGAGAGGAAGCTATTCGGAAGTATTTTACTGATAACGAGTTGTTCTATAAAGATCGATTCGACGGTTGGGAGTGGAGCGACTTAGTTCGCTTCGAGGGAAATGCCAACGCGCTCCGATTACTAACTCATCAATTCAACGGACGACGCGTTGGTGGCTATCGCCTTAGCTACGCTGTTTTAGCATCGATTCTTAAATACCCCTACTCATCGCTAACAAACAAAAAAAAGTATGGGTACTTTAAAGCCGAATCGGATGTGTTTAGCAGTATTGCCACTACTACAGGCCTAGTTCACGATGAATCAGGTGAATTCTGTCGCCATCCATTAGTGTACCTTGTTGAGGCAGCCGATGATATTTGCTACCAAATAATGGACATTGAGGATGCACACAAACTCGGAATCCTTTCAAATCAGCAAACCATAGAGCTCTACACAAACTTTTTCGATGAGGATAGCGATAGAGTAAAAAATAACATTCAAGAAACATTGTCGGAAGTAACCGATCCTAACGAGCAGGTTGCTTACTTGCGGGCTATTGTAATTAGCAAACTTGTTGAAAAATGTTCCGAAATATTTGTAACGAACTATAAATCTATAATGGACGGAGAGAGGGTTTCTCCACTAATCGACTCCTTAACTGGCGCTCCCAGCCGTGCAATGGAAACAATAAAGCAAGTTGCTGTAAGCAAAGTTTACAATCATCGGAAAGTGGTAGAGATTGAAATTGCAGGTTACCAAATAATAAGTTCTCTGCTTAGTATTTTCTGTCAAGCAATTCTTAACCCAAAAACTGGACACTCGAAAAAAGTAATTCAACTAATACCCGAACAATTCATTTCAACTGGGTCCGATTATGAAAAAGTCCTTTCAATACTGGATTTCGTTTCGGGAATGACTGATATTTATGCTCTGGAAACCTACCGTTTAATTAAAGGAATAAACCTCCCAACGCTTTAAAAAAGAATGAAATTTGTAATTGACAAGCAAACAATTAACGACTTAGATATTTTCGATCGGACTAAGGGCGAAAAGTCAGTGATCTCATTATTTAAACACACCATATCAAAAGGAGGTGAAGAAAAATTAAAAGATTTTTTTAATTACCCCATAAACGATATTACGACACTTAAGAAACGAGTAGAAATTATAAAGTTCTTTGAACTAAACACAAACTTCATTGAAATAGACAGAATCCAACTCGACCTAGTTGAGTACTACCTAGTACAGGACAAGAAACCGACAAGACTCTCGGTTCCAGACATAGTCCGAAAATCAATAGATAGTTGGATTAAACCCAGCAATAAATCGTACATTATTTCAAGAGGAACACATTACCTAGTCGATATTCTGAACAATTTATATGAATTTGCTATAGGTATCGATATAAATACTTCGCCAAAACAATTACTTCACTACAGAGCCGAAATTATTAATGCAATAAGTAACTCAGAGTTGAAGTTTGCACTGTCGGTAAAAAACAGAAAATTGGGATTCATTGAGAAAGGCAAGCTCGACTATTACTTCCGGTATTCTCACCTAGGAATTATTAAATCATTACTCGATATAATATACGAAATAGATGTATACAGATCGGTTTCATTAACAACTCAAAAGTACGGATTCACATATCCAACCTATGTTTCGGAGAGTGTTTGTGTTGAAATAAAGGGGTTATTTCATCCATTTCTAGAAAAACCGACGTTAAACGACTTTTCCCTTGTTCAGGATAAAAACTTAGCATTTATTACAGGCCCAAATTCTGCTGGAAAATCAACCTATCTAAAGTCGTTAGGTATTGCTGTTTTCTTGGCGCACATAGGTTTTCCTGTTCCCGCAAAAGGCATGAAAACCTTTGTGTTTAATGGTATGCTATCGAGTATAAATTTATCCGACAACTTAGGAAAAGGCTATAGCCATTTCTATAGCGAAGTTCTGAGGGTGAAGCAGGCCGCAGAACAAATTAATAGAATCAAAAACACGGTGATTATTTTCGACGAATTGTTCCGGGGAACCAATGTAAAGGATGCATTTGAAGCAACTACATCGGTTATTGATGCCTTTTCAAAAAACAAAACTAGCCTATTTGCCATATCAACTCATATAATTGAAGCAGCCGAAAAACTCACCGACAATAAGAGTATTGATTTTTTGCATTTTGAGATAACTATAAACAACAGAGAGCCTGAATACACCTATACATTAAAGAATGGTATTACTAATGAAAGGATAGGTATGTATATCCTCGAGAAAGAAAAGGTAATTGAAACAATAGAGCAATCAATAAGCAGTAACTAATAATAGTTATCCTATCTATTTCTTCCTTTCTACAACAAAATTTGTAAGCAACTCAAGCGAAGTACGGTACTCGGACTCAGGAAACGACTGAAGAATCATAAGTGATTTATCGCGATACGCGTTCATCTGTTGGATTGTGTATTCTAGGCCACCGTTTCTAGTCACAAAATCTACAACTTCATTGATAGTTGCACTCTTCTTGCTATGTTTTCTAATAAGATTCAGTATTCGCTTGCGTTCGCTAGGTTCAACTTGCGATAATGAATAAATCAAGGGTAGAGTAAGTTTCTTCTCCTTTATGTCGTTACCGGTAGGTTTGCCAATAACACCAGTAGGTTGATAATCGAACAAATCGTCGCGAATTTGGAATGCAATACCCAAATACTCACCAAACAGCTTCATTTGAGCAACATTCTCAGCCGATGCACCAGCAGAAATTGCGCCATTGGCGCAGCACGATGCAATCAAAGAAGCAGTTTTTTTGCTGATTATTTCGAAATAGGTAGTCTCATCGATATTCATTTTCCTCGAACGCTCAATCTGTAACAACTCTCCTTCGCTCATGGCTTTTACAGCTTCGCTCATTACCTTAAGCAACTCAAACTGGTTATTCTCAATAGCCACTAGCAAACCTCTGGAAAGTAAATAATCGCCAACCAACACAGCAACTTTAGATCGCCAAAGCGCATTGATTGAAAAGAAACCTCTACGCTCATATGCTTCATCAACAACATCATCGTGGATTAGGGTTGCTGTATGCAAAAGCTCTATCATTCCTGCAGCCACGTAGGTTTCGTTACTAATTTTACCATTAAGCCCTGCGGAAAGGAATACTATCATTGGTCGGAGCTGCTTTCCCTTTCGTCTAAAAATATAGTTGGTAATAACATTAAGAAGCGATACCGGAGTGCTCATATGCTCTTTAAAGTAGGGCTCAAAGCGCTTTAAATCGTCGTTAATGGGTTCTTTAATCTTATCGAGCATCAGGTTGTCGGATTTCTAATTTGTATAGCAAAATAACCACTTTTTTGTAAACATTCGATTAAACAATACTTAAAAACCTTTTGTTTTAAAACAAAATAAAAAATTAACAAATTGACATAGTCACAAAACAAATTATTAATATATTTGCATGCATTAAATATTTACTGATTAACATATAGTTATACAA
>WBUV01000469.1 GCA_008933525.1 Bacteroidales bacterium
GGGTACTGTTTTAATTTCTTAAAGATATAAAAATTTGTTGTATCTCCTTCCATGGTTGCACTTAATGCCATAATAACTTCTTTGATATCGCCCTTGCTAACTCTATCTGTCAGATTGTCAATATTAAGATCAGTTGGACCAATTCCCTCCATCGGACTAATCACTCCACCAAGCACGTGGTAAAGGCCATTGAATTGATGGGTGTTTTCCACCATCATAACATCCTTTATGTTCTCTACAACACAGATTGTTGTTCTATCTCTATTTGACGATGCACAAATGCTGCAGGTGTCCGTGTCGGATATATTATGGCATACATTGCAGAATTTTACGTTATGCCTGAGGTTAGTTAATGCCTGTGTGAATTTATCTACCTCAGCACTATCCTGCCTAAGCATATACAGAACCATGCGTAAAGCAGAGCGTCGCCCTATTCCTGGGAGTTTCGAAAACTCCTCAACTGCCGATTCTAGTAATTTTGAAGGATATGTTTGAACGTTCATTCCTGTTTTGCTCTTTTGTGCTACAAATCTAAACGAATTATACAAAATGGTTAATACATCAACCTAAAATGTTATTAACTTTTTATCGCTTAATATTTACAAGCCTGTCCTAAATATAATTTTTTTGTCATCTAGTTTTTTCCTACAATTGCAATCTAAATTTCTTGATTATGTCATCGACAACAGTTGCAATTATAATTTTGTTTTACTTTTTGGCTCTTTTTGTAATATCCTACTTTACTTCGAGGGGAGCCGATAATCAATCATTCTTTATAGGAAATCGCAAATCGCCATGGTACTTGGTGGCTGTGGCAATGATAGGTACTTCGATTTCGGGTGTTACCTTTATTTCGGTTCCCGGTTGGGTTGGAACAAGCCAATTTTCCTATTTACAAATGATTCTTGGCTATTTACTTGGCTATTTTGTAATTGCAAACGTTTTGTTGCCCCTGTACTATCGGCTTAACCTTACATCGATATACACTTACTTGGAAACTCGTTTTGGATTTGTTTCATACAAAACAGGTGCGGTTCTTTTCCTTGTCTCAAGGATTATTGGTTCTGCCTTTCGTTTATTTATAGTTTCGAGTGTGTTGCAACTGACCGTTTTCAATAGCTGGGGTGTTCCATTTTGGGTAACAGTAACTGTAACCATACTTTTGATTTGGCTCTATACAAGGAAGGGTGGGGTAAGAACAGTTCTTTGGACTGATACATTCCAAACAATTGCAATGCTAACCGCTGTGGTTTTGTGTGTTTACTATATTGCCGATGACCTGAATCTTTCGTTTATGGGAATTGTGAATACAGTTGCCGAAAGCGACCTTTCTAGGGTTTGGTTTTTCGACGATTTCAATAGCCGATTCCATTTTGTAAAACAATTCCTTGGCGGTGCATTTATAACAATTGTTATGACTGGTCTTGATCAGGATATGATGCAGAAAAATCTTAGCTGTAAGTCGTATAAGGATGCTCGTAAAAATATGTACTGGTACAGTTTTGCTTTTCTACCTATTAACCTACTTTTTCTTTCGCTAGGAGTTTTGCTGTATGTTTTTGCAAGTGCAAAGGGTATCGCATTGCCTGTTAAAACCGACGATTTATTTCCAATGATCGCTACCCAAGGTTATTTGTCGCCAACCGTAGGTATTTTGTTTGTATTAGGACTAATTGCTGCTGCTTATTCCAGCGCCGATTCTGCATTAACCGCTCTTACAACATCATTTACCATTGATTTGCTAAATACCAAGAATATGGATGAAGATAAATTGCGGAAAACAAGGCAATGGGCTCACATATTTATTTCGGTTTTACTAATTGGAGTTATCCTGCTTTTTAATGCGTTGAACGATAAAAGTGTTATTGATGCAATATTTACCGTTGCCGGATATACCTATGGGCCATTATTAGGACTTTTTGCCTTTGGCTTATTTACGAGATTTAAGGTAGACGATATTATGGTTCCTGTTATTGCTGTTTTGTCTCCAATTATCTGTCTCATATTAAGTTCTTTCTCTGAGCAACTCCTTAATGGTTATAAGTTCGGCTTTGAGTTGCTTGTTGTAAATGGGTTTATAACCTTTATGTTATTATACTTTACTCGGATTAAAGGTGTTTTAGTAGAAAAGATATAATCGAAGTTAGTCCATCGAAAAAGGGCTCTCGTTTGAGAGCCCTTTTTTATATATAGTTCTAGTCGCCATTTTTACCTAAGCTAAAAATTTCGTCGATAATATTTTTATAGGTATCGTAAATTACCTTACGTTTTAGCTTTAAGGTAGGCGATAATTCTCCTGTTTGAGGACTCCACTGTTCTGCAACTAAGCGGAATCGTTTAATTTGTTCGTAATCGCTCAGCTGTTTGTTGATAGTATTTATCTCTTTTTGATAGCGCGCAATAACTTCAGGCAAAGTGATTAACTCTTGGTTGTTTTCAAAGTGAATTTTATGGCGGCTACACCAGTCGTGAAGAAAACTGAAGTTTGGAGAAACTAATGTGCTTACGAATTTCTCGTTTTCTCCAACAACCATACATTGCTCAATAAAGAATGATTCCTTAACTTTATTTTCGATTGCCTGAGGCGCAACGTATTTACCATTCGATAGTTTGAAAATCTCCTTTTTCCTATCGGTGATAGTTAAGAACTTTCCACCATCAAGATGCCCAATATCGCCAGTGTGGAACCAACCTTCTTCGTCAATCGCAACTGCTGTTAGGTCGGGAGCTTTGTAG
>WBUV01000470.1 GCA_008933525.1 Bacteroidales bacterium
AAATATGCAAGGCGGAGGTGGTATGGAGATTTGGCAGTACAAAGGACGTACTCCGCTTATGCCCGAAATCCACATTCAAATTGGCGATTTTGGAATTTTTGCCGCAAAGGTTAAAAGTCCCGATGTAAAAAAAGCCTACGAGTTTTTTAAATCCAAAGGATTGGAACCAGTTTGTGAACCAACCCAAGATCCAAATGGAAATCTACATTTCTTTATCAAGGATCCTTACGGAAACTACTTTGAGATTTATGAGGAAAAATTTGTTTTTGTAAACAAAAACAAGCCAACTTCTGGTATGGGTGGCGCCATTGTTGGAGTTAGCAACATTGAAGAGGCATTCAGGGTTTACCAGAAAATACTTGGTTACGACAAAGTTGTCTACGACAAAACAGGCAAGTTCGATGACCTTATTGCGTTACCTGGTGGCAACGGGAACTTCCGCAGAGTTCTTTTAACACATTCAGAACCTCGCCACGGAGGTTTTGCTGAGTTTTTTGGCACATCGTACATTGAGTTGGTTCAGTGTACCGATAGAATTCCAAGCAAAATTTTCAAGAACCGTTTCTGGGGTGATTTAGGCTTTATCCACCTATGCTTCGATATGAAGAATATGGATGCTCTTGAGAAAGTGTGTAACTCGCAAGGTTTTCCATTCACTGTAAACTCCAACGTTAAGCATAACACAAAAGGTAGTTTTGATATGGGCGAAGCAGCAGGTCACTTCACCTACATTGAAGACCCTGATGGAACATTGATTGAATTTGTAGAGGCGCACCGTATTCCTTTGGTAAAACCATTGGGAATTCAGTTAAATATGGACAAACGTGATCCACACAAGCCAATTCCACGATGGATAATAAAAATGCTGGGATTGAAAAAAGCAAATGATATATAGAACTAAAGGCTGTCAGTTTTGACAGCCTTTTTTAATCAATCCAAATTCTCAATTGCTTTTGCCATACGCCTTATACCCTCTTCAATTTCGTGCTCATTACATTTCGAGATTGAGAATCGAATATAATGTTCTTCAGGTGGAGTATAGAAAAAGGAGCGTCCACTTGTAATACTTACACCATACTTTCTGAAATATTCCTCAATATCAATATCCTTAGACTTTACATTCAACTTAATCCAAATCAAAAAGCCACCCAAAGGTTCGTTCCAAGTTACCTTATCGGCAGGCATATAGGTTTTAAGCGCTTTTAGCGCAGTTTTCATCCGCTTCTTGAATGCCCGAAGGAACTTTCTTATATGCAACTCGTAGTATCCATTCTTGCAGAATTGGTGGAGCATTATTTGGCTAAACGTGTTGGACGATAAATCGAAAATGGTTTTTAAAGTTGTTAACCGTTTAATACACTCCTCATCGGCAATAATCCAGCCCAAACGAAAACCTGGCGCTAAAATCTTCGAAAAAGAGCCCAAGTAAATTACAACACCGTGCGTATCGATGGATTTAATAGGTAGATGTACTTTCCCAAAATACTTCATCTCCTCCTCAATGCTATCTTCAACAATAATAACTTTATGTTTCTCACAAAGGGTAAGTAACTCTTCCCGCTTATCCTGTGGCATTGTTACCGAAGTGGGGTTATGAAAAGTTGGCATTGTATATATCATCTTTATTGGATATCTCTTGAGATATTCCTTTAAAACCGAAATATCCAACCCATCGTCATTAACAGGAATCTCCAAAATTTTACATCCAAAGTATTTGATAAGCGGAATAAGCATTGAGTAAGTTGGCGATTCGGCAGCAACAACATCATCCTTGGAAATAAATGCCTGAAATATGAGTTGAAGTGAATTTTGGGAACCGTTGGTCACTAAAATATTTTCATCGGTTGAGTTAACGCCGTGTAACCGCATGTGTGACACTATTGAATGACGCAAAGGCTCATAACCACGAGGGTGACAATACCCAAATACATTCTGCTCCTGATTGGAAATGGCCTCGCGGTAACAATTGTTTATCAGCCTAACATCAATTAACCTTGAATCGGGCTCTAACCTATCGAAACTTATTACCGAATCATTATCAGATATAATCAATTTTGAGAACTTATTGACCTTCTCGAAATCAGGTTTGTATGAACTGTTAAGCATCTCTTCCCAAAATGTATCCTTCTCTGCAAAGTGTTTGCATTCCCTATTGCCAACCTTACGTTTTCGCACCTTGGTGTATGAACCAGGAGTGCTCTCCAGGTAACCCAGAGCCCACAACTCCTCATAGGCACGAATAACAGTAGAACGATTTACACCTAGCGAAACAGCTAACTGGCGCGATGATGGCAACTGAAAACCCTCCTGCAAATCGCCACTGTCAATTAACGAAGAAATCTGACTTACAAGCTGATTGAAAACCGATTCGGATTTCGTTTTATCAATATTAAGCAGCATAATAAAAAAATTGGTTGAGTAAAAATAAGTATAAATTGGATGTTTTAGACCATACAATTGTAAAATAATTTTGCAAGAAAAAGAATATGGAAATCAACTATTCAGAATTTGCAAAAAGAATCAAAGGTTCGGAAATACGCGAACTGCTAAAGTACTCACGAATAAACGGAGTTATATCCTTTGCTGGAGGTTTGCCTGATCCAAGCCTGTTTCCGCTCGACGATATCACCCGAATCACAAAGGAAGTATTGAATGAGAAAGGTCTATACGCATTACAGTACGGGCCAACTCCCGGCGAACCCGATTTTATTGAAGCACTGGTTGAGCATATGGC
>WBUV01000471.1 GCA_008933525.1 Bacteroidales bacterium
ACCTAAATGCCGATGGTATTACTTTTGTTGCTTCAGACTCTCACAAGTTGGTTCGCTACCGTCGTAAAGACGTTCGGGGCGATTCAGAGTCATCATTTATTCTTCCAAAGAAACCAGCAACTTTATTAAAGAACATCCTTGCAAAGGAAACGGGTTCAATTGTAGTTGATTTCGATACGAAAAACGCACGCGTTACAATGGCAAACTACACGTTGATTTGCCGTTTGGTAGAGGGTACTTATCCTAACTACAGTGCAGTTATTCCTACCAATAATCCCAACAAAATGATTATTGACCGTGTGGAGGTTTACAATGCACTTCGCAGGGTGTCAATTTACTCAAATGCAGCAAGCAACCTTATCAAGTTAACCTTAACAGGTAATCAGTGTGTTGTATCTGCTCAGGATTTGGATTTCTCGGTATCGGCATACGAGCGATTAAAGTGTGAGTACGAAGGCGAGGATATGGAAATTGGTTTCAAGTCTGCATTCCTTGTTGAGATTCTTGCAAATCTATCGGCTTCGGATATCGTTCTTTCAATGTCCGATCCATCTCGTGCAGGCTTATTGTTTCCTAACACGAACGAGAACCCCGATGAGGATGTGCTGATGTTACTAATGCCAATGATGATTGGTGCTTAATAAACTTACATAAAACCTTCCCGTAGAACTGCTTCCTGAATTCTGGAAGTGTCTATGGGAAGGTTTTTTATTTAAATAATAGATAATGAAATTAAACATTAAAAACCCCTTGGTATTTATCGACCTTGAAACTACAGGTATTGATATTGTTAAGGATAGAATAGTTGAGATAGCAATTCTTAAGGTTACCCCTGATGGTAAGGAGGAGATGAAGGTTCGAAGAATCAACCCTGAGATGCCAATTCCTGCGGAGGTTACCGCAATTCACGGTATTTCTGATGATGATGTGAAGAATGAACCCACATTTAAAGAAGTCGCTAAATCGCTAGCGAATATGATTGAGGGTTGCGATTTTGCAGGATTCAACTCAAACAAGTTCGATTTTCCACTACTTGCCGAGGAGTTTTTACGTTCTGGTGTCGATTTCGACCTAAAAAAACGCAAGTTCATCGATGTACAAACTATTTTCCATAAAATGGAAAAGCGTACACTATCTGCAGCCTATAAATTTTACCTTGATAAAACATTAGAAAATGCCCATAGTGCAGGTGCCGATTCTATGGCAACTTACGAAATTCTTGGAGCGCAATTAGATAGATATCCTGAGTTGAAAAATGATGTTGATTTCCTTGCGGAATACAGCTCTTTCAACCGCAATGTTGATTTCATTGGACGTATTGTACTCGACGATAATGGAGTAGAGGTGTTCAACTTTGGAAAGCATAAAGGAAAATCGGTAGTTGAGGTTTTCCAAAAGGAACCCAGTTACTATGCTTGGATGATGAATGGCGATTTTCCGCTTTACACCAAGCGTGTATTGACTGCTATTTACTTAAAAATGAAACAGAAATAAATCTTCAAAAATTTATTTACAAGAAGAGTTTCGTGTTAACTTTTGAAACCTTTGGATGGTAAAGTTTTTTTAGCGTTCATAATTTTATTCTACCTACACGTAAGATACTTTTTTTGTTTCATCAGTTTTTTTAACATTTAATTTTCCGTTATATTTGAGTCATAAACCTAACCTAAAAACTCAATTATGGCGTTGATTGAATCCTTTAAAAAACAGGGAGATTATCTTTTTCGTTTTCGGAGTTACTTGCCAATTCCATTGCTAATTGCAGGAATTGGTTTTTTTATTTACCAGCATTATGTTGAACAGTACAGCTATAATGCAATATATTTTTGGGCTTGCTTTGGCGTAAGTTTTTTAGGGCTTATTATACGATCAATTACAATAGGTTATACCCCAAAAAACACATCTGGCCGTAATACTAAAATGCAAGTTGCCGATGTAGTAAACACTACTGCAATGTATTCGATTGTTCGTCATCCACTTTACCTTGGCAATTTCTTTATGTGGCTTGGATTGGCGATGGTAACTGCAAATGTGTGGTTCATACTATGCTTTATTTTAGTGTTTTGGCTTTACTACGAAAGAATTATGTATGCTGAAGAGTTTTTTCTAAGAGAAAAGTTTGGAGAGGCGTACTTAAATTGGGCAAACAAAGTTCCATCGTTTATTCCAAGTTTTAAGAAGTGGGAATCTTCACAAATGTGTTTTTCGTTCAGGAATGTTGTAAAACGAGAAACTTTGGGCTTGTTTAAACTTATCATTTTATTTTTTATTTTTCAGTATTTGCACGAAATCTTCACTAATGGTTTCGATTACTTCAAGTTAAGTAAGCAAGGTCAGATCTGGTTAATTCTTTTTCTAGCAATGATTGTTGTTTATTTAGTAATTAGGACAATTCGAAAAAGCACTAAGTTGCTAAATGTTAGTGGCAGATAACAATTTATTCATAAATTCGCCGGTTTAACCGGCGTTTTTATATCATTAAAATGAAGATAATTTGTATTGGACGGAACTATAGTGAGCATGCAAAGGAGATGAATTCTGCTCTGCCCGAAAATCCAGTGTTTTTTATTAAGCCAGACAACTGCTTGCTGAGAAATAACCAGCCATTTTACTATCCTGAATTTACAAAGGAATTACAATATGAGTTGGAGGTAGTTTTGCGTATCAACCGACTTGGCAGGAGTATTAATAAGCGCTATGCCCATAGATACTACGATGCGGTTACTC
>WBUV01000016.1 GCA_008933525.1 Bacteroidales bacterium
CATTCTGATCCTTCACCCGTTCCCAATCTATTTTACCGGTATGAGCCGAAACGTCGATACCCCGAATTATATACCGATGATCGGGCGCCGATAAAAACCTAACCAATAGCCAAACCCCTAATGCTGTAAGGAAAAGCACCACCGGAAGAATTCAACTTTTATTACTCTTCTTTTTCGCCATGAGTCATTTACATCCCACAAAAATAATAACCAAGCGCAAACCTCAGCAATAAACTGGAGGAAAATTAAAATAACTTATCAACCATACTTTCAAACTGCTTGTTTTTTCAAAAAAATCATCACATTTGTAGTTTTAAGGCAGTTTGAGCAAAATATTAATCTCAATACCTCGACGCTATGACTTACAAGAGCAACCTTATCCAAAGAGTGTCTATGCTAACATTTCTGATCCTTATAATGTGCGTTTTGCCACTAAGATCAGAAACATATGTTAAGAAGTTAAAGCAAGTTGCACTAGGGGCTGATTCTGTTGAATTGGCTACAACAGTTGGAGAACCAACCAACAAGGTTTTGGTGATTCGATACTATTACGGAAAGAACGAGGCCATAGTAATTGATAGCATCATCAGAGACATTCGCCTGGCTGAATCGCACAAAAAACTTAAAATCCGATTAAAAAGGGAAAAACGTGTAGAGAAGGAGAGCTCTCCAATTGCCTCGTTAAGGATAGGAATGCCAGTAAGCGAAGCACTACAAAGAGCAGGTACGCCCGATAGTATTCTGCAAGGTGAGGATTGGTACTATTCCGAAAGAAATAGAGTTGAACTGGTTCAAGGAAAAGTCCGACAAGTCGATGTCCATCTAAAATCATCGCTCGAATCGCTCGATTGGGTTTGGCTAAACTTTACAAATAGTGGTTTGCTTTTCATGAACCTTACTCTGGCTTTTATAATGTTTGGTGTTGCTCTTGAAATAAAACTTGAACAGTTTAAGCTAGTGCTAACTACGCCAAAATCAGTTATCCTTGGGTTTATGTCTCAGTTTTTAGCACTCCCCCTTGTAACCTTTATTTTGGTATTAATTATTAGGCCAACGCCCAGTGTTGCAATGGGTATGATACTTGTGGCAGCATGCCCTGGTGGTAATATTTCAAATTTTATTTCGGGGTTGGCAAAAGGTAATATTGCCCTTTCTGTTACACTTACCGCAATTGCAACTATTGCAGCGGTAGTTTTAACCCCCTTTAACTTTGCCTTTTGGGGAAACCTTTATTCCGAAGCCTCAAACTTGGTAATTCCGTTTGAGATTGATGCATGGGAGATGATTAAAACAGTATTCATACTATTGGGTATTCCCATAATAATTGGAATGCTGTTTGCAAAACAGTTCCCAAAAATTACTCAAAAAATTCTTAAGCCAATCAAAGTATTATCCGTGATATTCTTCCTTGGTTTTGTAGTGGCTGCGTTTGCTTCAAACTTCGAGTACTTCTTAAAGTATATACACTTAATTGCCCTAATTGTTGTTGCCCATAATGCCCTAGGGTTTATAGTTGGCTATTCGATTCCCGCTTTATTCAAATTGTCGCACAGGGACCGTAGGACAATTGCTATAGAAACAGGAATTCAGAATTCAGGGCTTGGCTTAGTACTGATTTTCAATCCAAATCTATTCGACGGTTTAGGAGGAATGGCATTTATTGCCGCAGCATGGGGAATATGGCACATTATTTCGGGGCTATCGCTAGCCTATTTTTGGTCGCGTAGGCCTCCTGTCGAAGCTTAATATCAACATAAATCATAATTACTTTAACCATATGCCAACAAGCAGAGAGAATATTGAGAAATGGTCGTGGAAGTATTGGCTTCTTCGACATTATCAGGATTTCGTTTTTCGCCTTTATTTCAAAACCGAAATTGTAGGATTAGAAAAAATCCCAAAGGATACTACGTTGATATTTGCTCCAAACCACCAGAATGCCCTTATAGATGCACTGGGAATGCTATCGCTTTATCCTGATTGGCAGCCTATATTCCTTGCCCGTGCCGATATTTTCAAAAAACCTGCAATTATTAAGATACTCACTTTTTTAAAAATAATGCCCGTTTATCGAATCCGTGATGGATTTGAGAATCTTTCGCTGAACGATGAGATATTCCTCAAAACTATGGATGTTCTCAACAATAAAAATGGGTTGATAATACTTCCCGAAGGGAATCATGCGGGGTTTAAACGATTACGCCAACTTAAGAAAGGAATTGCACGCATTGCTTTTCAGGCAGAGGATGCATCCAATGGCACATTGAATATTCATATTGTACCAGTTGGATTAGAGTATAGCAACTACGTTCGTTTTCACAGCAATTTCCATATCCGTTTAGGAAAACCTTTCGAAGTAAAAAAATATCTCGATTTATATCATCAAAATAAAGCACTGGCTTACAATGCTCTTATTGCTGAGTTAGAAAGCGGAATGAAAAAGGAGATGATACACATTGAGGACGAGGATAACTACAACGCCTATATCACGATTATAGATTTATTCACCGAACGTTTCATTCAAAAAAGAAAACTACCTAAAACACAGAACCAAAAATTCTTAATCGACAAGGATTTAGTTGCGAAACTTGACGCTCTGAAACAGTCAAACCTGAATGAATTTAACGGTTTAATAAGTAAAGCCAATGAGTATGATGGTTTGTTAAAGGAGAATGGTGTATGCAAAAAAGCCGCCCCGCTATCAATGAAAAAAGCGGCGATTCTTCCGCTAAAAGCCACACTGCTGTTAGCGACTTTCCCTTTATTCATTTATGGTGGAATTAACAATTTTATTCAGATTTTCACCCCCTACAAGTTGAGTTTAAAATTTCAGGATCCTCAATTTCACAGCTCTATTAAGCATGCTGTTGGGTTAATTCTTTTCCCTCTGATGTACATTATTCAAACATTGATATTTGGACTAATAGTGAAGGATGGTTTACTTACCCTAGGCTACTTCGTTTCACTACCCCTGGGTGCTTTTATTGTATACCATTGGCGAAAACATTTTATAAAGCTTTCCAGAACAATTTCGATGTTGAAATTTATGCGAAGCCATCCCGAAAAGGCAAAAAAAATTAACGATCTGTTCAACGACATTTACATCAGAATAGAGAATATGATTCTATAGATCAAAAAAAAAGCGACCCTCGGGTCGCTTTTTTTTAGTTGCTCTCTAGCAATTTTAGTATCTCATCCATTTTAGGCGTTAAGATAATCTCTGTTCTCCTATTTTTCTGCCTAGCATCGGGTGTTTTAGCATTATCAACAGGTAAAAACTGACTACGACCTGCTGCTGTTATGCGAATAGGATCGATTTTTGATCCACCTAGAAGTATTCTCACAATTGTTGTGGCACGTTTTACGCTTAAATCCCAGTTGTCGAGCAAGTCACCAGTGCCCTTATACGGAACATCATCGGTATGGCCCTCAACCATTATATTGATATCGGTATTTTGCTCAAGCACCGGAACGAGCTGCTTAAGCGCCGCAGCACCTTTAGCATCAATCTCGTACCTTCCGGATTTAAACATCAACTTCTCCTCCAACGAAACATAAACCTTTCCATTCTGCATGGTAACTGTTAAGCCCTTACCCTCGAATCCGAAAAGTGCATCGGCAACCTTTTTCCGAATCGAATTCATTATTGAATCTTTGCTATTAAGTATTCGCTCCAGTTCAAGTAAACGCGCATTTCTCTCCTCTAAATCCTTGTTCATTTTCTCAAGATCGGCTTGCATTTTATCTAAGCCTAACTTACGCTGATACAATTTACGCTCAAGTTCCTTTAATGCGTCCTCTTTCTCCTGAAGTTCTTCCTGTGTTTTTTGGATTTGTGCCAGCAATTTACGGGTTTCGTCCTTACTTCCCTGAATGACTCCCTCCTGTAATTGCTGTAAATCGGCATAACGTTCTTTAAGTGAGGCGAACTCCTCCTTCATCTTATTAAATTCCACTACCCTATTCACGCTATCGGCAACTAGCCTATCGTTGTTAGTTTTTAAAAGCCTCGTTTTGGAATCCAGCTCTGCATTCTTGGTGGTTAACGACTCATTTTCAGTTGATAGTTTATCGCGCTCCTCCTCGCACTTAATGTTTTTATTCTGTAAAGTTTGGAATTCTTTTGCGGGAACACACGCTGTTAAAACTAACAAACCAAAAATTGTTGATTTGAGGATATTCAGTTTCATTGCCATATAATATCGGGTATGTTTTGAGCAAATATATAAATATTCATAGTAGAAAAACCCACAAAAAGCTAATTATAATTAACAAAATAGGAATAGTTATAAATAACCCATTCAATATTTAGAGCGTATAATATCTTTGCACATGTAACATTTTTGTATTTTTATTGTTTTAAATTGAAGCGAAAACTAGAGGTATGAGCGGTAACTACAAACTACTGGAAGGAATTAACTCGCCCGATGACCTAAAGAAGTTGAAACTTAACGATTTGGAACTGCTTAGCACCGAGTTGCGTCAGTTCATTATCGACGTGGTTTCGACCAATCCTGGTCACTTTGGTGCCAGCTTGGGAGTTGTTGAGCTTACAGTTGCCCTGCACTATGTTTTCAACACCCCTTACGATAGAATTATTTGGGATGTGGGACATCAGGCCTATGGCCACAAAATTCTTACTGGACGTAAAGATGTTTTCCATACAAACCGTAAGTATAAAGGAATAAGCGGTTTTCCAAAGCGCGACGAAAGCCCTTACGATGCATTTGGTGTAGGACACTCTTCCACATCAATTTCTGCAGCGCTGGGTATGTCCATTGCCTCGGGAATGAAAATGGAGCCACGGCAAGTTGTTGCTGTCATTGGCGATGGTGCTCTTACAGGCGGTATGGCCTTTGAGGGTTTGAACCACGGTGGCAGTTTAAAATCGAACCTGCTGGTAATCCTTAACGACAACAATATTTCCATTGATCCTAGTGTTGGTGCACTAAAAGAGTACTTGCTCGATATTACCACATCAAAAACATACAATAAGCTAAAAACTGAGGTTTGGGATTTACTTGGAAAAATTGATAAGCTTGCTCCCAAAACCCGTTCTGTTATTCAGAAAATGGAGAATGCTGTTAAAGCGGCATTGCTCAAGCAAAGCAATATGTTTGAGTCCATGGGTTTCCGTTACTTTGGACCCGTTGATGGACACGATGTGGTTTACCTTGCCAAAGTTCTGGACGATTTAAAGGATATACCTGGCCCTAAATTGCTACATTGCATAACAGTTAAGGGGAAAGGGTACTCGCCTGCCGAAGAGAACCAAACGATGTTCCACGCTCCAGGACTATTCAACAAGACAACTGGAGAAAGAATTGTAGTTACAAGCGATAAACCTACACCTCCCAAATACCAGGATGTGTTTGGCGAGACATTGGTTGAGTTGGCCGAAAAGAACGATAAAATTGTAGGTATTACACCTGCCATGGCAAGCGGTTGCTCCATGAATATTTTGATGGAGAAGATGCCTAAAAAGGCGTTCGACGTTGGTATTGCCGAGCAGCACGCAGTAACATTCTCGGCCGGATTGGCTGCCGAGGGGCTTGTTCCGTTCTGCAATATATACTCAACCTTTATGCAACGCGCCTACGACCAAGTAATTCACGATGTTGCGTTGCAAAACCTACAGGTTGTTTTCTGCCTCGACCGTGGAGGCTTGGTAGGCGACGATGGCGCTACACACCACGGAGCGTTCGATATTGCCTATATGCGTTCCATCCCAAATATTACCGTTGCCGCACCAATGAACGAGGAGGAGCTACGCAATATGATGTACACCGCCCAGCTCGAAGGTATGGGACCATTCTCCATCCGATACCCTCGTGGCAATGGAGTTATGGTGGATTGGCGCAAACCATTCAAAAAACTTGAGATTGGCAAAGCCAACGTTTTGCGCAACGGAAACGAAATAGCCATTCTAACCATTGGTCATATTGGAAACTTGGCTGCAAAAGCGGCCGATATGCTTGAAGCCGATGGTATAAGTGTTTACCACGCCGATATGCGCTTTGTGAAACCGCTCGATACCGACGTGCTAAAATACATTGGCGAAAACTTTAAAACCGTTGTAACTGTTGAGGATGGCTGCTTGCCTGGCGGTTTTGGAAGCGCCGCATTGGAGTGGTTAAACGATAATGGATACAATATTAGGGTAATCCGCCTTGGAATCCCCGATAGTTTTATTGAGCACGGCACCCAGCAACAGCTCTACGCCGATTGTGGTTACGATATCGATAATATTTACCAAACTGCAAAGAAGTACTCTCCAAAGAAAGTCAATATGAGAGTAAGTTAATGGGAGAATAAGTAATTAGGAGAATTGAGGATTCCAATTTTCACAAATTTGTTGTTGGTTTAAAATAAACTTTATATCTTCGCACCCCGAAAGTTCATTCAAATTATGCCCGGATGGCGGAATTGGTAGACGCGCTGGTCTCAAACACCAGTGAGCTCACCCTCGTGCCGGTTCGATCCCGGCTCCGGGTACGCAGAAAGCCCTCTCTTGAGGGCTTTTTCATTTATAACAATTGATTTCTGAAACTTTTATCCGACCTCAACCCTTAACCATTTACTCCTTCCAATGGTTAGTGTTCCCACAAGGAAAACTAAAAGTAGAATAAGAACTCCAATGCCTATATTCTTTGTTAATTGGCTAGTGCCTGTAAATATTATAATTCCCACCACCGGAAATAACCCAATAATAAAAGGCATTCGCCTATTCAAAAACTCATTCCCAGTTATTGTTATAGTGGGGTTTGGTTCAATGCTATTCACGTTAATCTTTGTACTTCCACACCACTGAATTTTAGCGTACAATTGTTCGTTTTCTAGTTCTGTGGATATTTCAACGCTTTTTTCTTCACCATTTTTTAGTTTGGCTATTTTGTCGCTACCCACAAATAAATCGTAAGAACAAAACTTATTGAAATTTTCTTGGGGACGTTTAATTTTTAATGTTTTCATTATGTAATGTTTAAGACAATAAATAATATTCTTAGTAATCGCTAATACATGTTAATTCAAATCGAAAGTAGCAATAATTTTCAATTCTGCACCTCTTTATGATTACCGCTACTAACCTCAAATATTAAATCCCAGCAAAAAAGTTGTTTGTCGGTAAACTTACTTTTGCTTTATAAAAAGCGCACGAATCTGAAGACGCACGAACAAGTTCAAGTGTTTATTAATTATCCTTAAAGCATCTAACCGAATGACCCGATTCCCGATAGTTTGTACCTATAGCAGTTTTTGTACTCTCCTTTGAAAAAAGGACATATCTTGCACCATCTGAATGTTCTTCACTCTCAGAACTAGTCCAATAAAACCCATTTACGCCAACCTCTCTATATTCGTTTTTTTCTGGATAATCAATTTTGTATTTTCCCATTGTGGATGTATATTTTTTAGTCCTAAGTGCATAACCACCCATTAAGGCAGAAAAACCACTATAACCCGCCTCTATCAATGCTTTAAAACAATTCTTTTTTACGCCGCCAAAGTAATTCGTTAAAGTTTCGTACTCCTCCTTGGATGGCAAATGCCAGCCATCGGGACAAACAGATTTTGCTGTTTGCCAATCGTACAGGCAACCATATTTCTGCCTGAGGTCGGTGCTAGTGTATTCCCAGTAAACGCCACTATCGGGGATAAATGAAAGATTTTGAACCATTACAGTTAGATTGCCAATCGGTTGGTACTTATAGGTTTTTCCATCCCTTTTGTCAACAAATGTTTCTAATGAGGGTTTTTTGTTGACCAAGGGAGATTTAGTGTTATTCATAAAAATATAAGCGAGCAACTTAGGGTCTTGATCAATTGAAAACTGCAGCATAAAAACAACATTGGTGTCAGGAAGTATATACTGTTCTTCTTTAGGAAACCATACAATTGTTTTATTTCCTGTTTTTATACTATCACCCACATCGCCTTTAACCTTTTTTAGGGGGTTAGTATGCCTTGCTACCATAAAACTCTCACCGCCATCGTTGCTTACAAAAAGTTCAGCCTTAACAGGTTTATCGCAAGTTAGGGTGTAGTATATTTCTATTGTTTCGTCTTTTTGTTTTGCACTTGTACTTGAAACAGAGAGCTCTTGCCCTACCAAAACATCAAGAAAAATGGACTTAATTAATATTAGCAGAAAAATTTTTCTCATTCATTTACGCTCTTTGGTTGAGAAGTAAACTTAAGTAAAATATCCCAGCAAAAACTGTTTGCCAGCAAAATTCCAATTGCTTTATAGAGAACGTACTCGTTCGAAAATGATATGCACGAGCAAGGGTCTAAATTCGGTTCTTATATAACTTTTAAACAATTGCACATCCTAATGCCCCAATAATTTGTGGATTATCGGGTACATAGATTTTTCTTTTCAAATTCTTCTCCAACAACGAGAGCATTGCTGAATTTTTTGCAACACCTCCTACAAAGGCAATATCGCCATCGATACCAACCCTGTTAAGGAGCATAATAGACCTTTTTACAATTGATTCATGTATGCCTCTGGCAATATTCTCCCTGTTAGCACCATTTGCTATTTGCGAAATAACCTCCGATTCAGCAAAAACTGTACACATGCTGTTTACCTTTGCCGCTTCTTTGGCATGGGTTGCTTTTTCGCCAAATTCATCTATTTCATACCGTAAAGCCATTGCCATAATTTCGAGGAACCGACCTGTACCTGCGGCACATTTATCGTTCATCTCGAATCTCTTAACATTGCCCTTTTCGTCTATTGTTATGGCTTTTGTGTCCTGTCCTCCAATATCTAAAATTGTTCTAACATTGGGGTAGCAATTGTTTATGCCAATGGCAAATGCCTTTATTTCGCTGATAGTTGTTGCATTATACCTATCGGCAAATAAATGTCGTCCGTAACCTGTTGCGGTTATGCTGTCGTAGTTTAGGCCTTCGAGCATACTTTTACACACCTCCAAGGTGTTAAAAGTGTTCTCACGCACTTCGGAATGAATTTTCCTTTGCCCATCGTGAAGTACAACTTTTATTGTTCTGGAACCTATATCTACCCCTGCTTTTATCATAAATAAATCGGTTTTAATAGCAGATTACTCCCTTGCGTAAGCACTTTTTGGCTATGCAAGGAAGTAAACGCTTGAAGCAATTTTCTGATATCGAATGCTTATTTCTTAATTCGCTCAATAAAGGCTTCGATACGGGTTTTTAGCTGGCCAACGTCCTCCTGGCTATAATCTGTTTCAAGATTCAGAACAGGAATTCCTTCACTTTCAAGTTCCTTGCCAAAGGTCATTGATTCATGGGAGTAAGGCTGACAGAACTGTAAGCTGTAGTTAATAACACCGTCGGCCTTGTATTTTGTTGCCATTTCCTTGATGTGGTCTAAACGGCTTTGGTTCGGCGTAAAAATTGCACAGTCAATTTTCATGTATCTATCAACAATATTATCAATCAGCTCATCGATAGTGTTGCCGTTTACATTGGTAAGGTTTTGTGTTCCGCGCTCGCCAGTACACATCTCTTCGCCAACTATTGTAGCGCCTGATGTTTCAATAATATGAGGGATTTTCCAGTTTGGAACGGCCATTGGACAACCCGAAATTAGAGTTCGTGGAGTTCCCTCGTTAAACACACCAACTTTATTGGCAATTCTTTGCTCAAGTTCATCGCAAATGGCATTTACCGATGCTGTGAATCTTTCGGGGTTATCGTAGAAATATACCTGATTTGCTAGCAACACATCAAGCCCTGAAATTGGCACAGGGTTGTGCGCCCTTAGCTTAGCCAGTCTTAAAATGGCGTTTCTTTTATTGTTAACTATTTCGATACCTTTTTTAAGGTTCTCAACGGTTAGCTTGTTTCCGGTTAGCTCCCCAACTGCTGCCGCAAATTTCACAAACTCCGCCTTTAGCAGATTTCTTCCTGCTTGCGACTTTGTTTGAGGGATATCCATTACATAAAGGTTTCCAACAATATCCTTATACGATTCGTAAGCTTTCTTCTTGCCATCGCAGGTATTCTCGCCAACAATCATATCGGTCGATTCAATGTATGGGCATACTTTTGCAAGCTTAAACCCAAAAGCTGACTTTATTAGCGAACAGGTATTGCGTGGAACATACTGCTCGGCCAATTCGAATCCCAACTCTGCACCTGCGCACAACCCAACACACACTGCATTGGCAGCCAGCACTATTTCCTCAGGAACAAAAACGCAAAATGTACCAATAACCTTTCGGCCCTCCTGCTTTGCATCCAACAGTTCCTTAATCCTAAGCCCGTGGATTTCGCTCATAACAAAATCAAAATACTCCATCCCTTTAGGACGGTTGTTTTGCGATAAAAAAACATCCTGATAAGCTTTCCCAACAATATCAAGCACGGCATCGTGTGTTTCAAGGTCGAGCCCAAGGCCCTTCCACATTTCTTTGTAGTCTGTCATTTTTAAAGAGTGGTTTAGTAACTTATTTTTAAATGTATACCAGATAGCTCCAAGAGGCCATAAAAGTATAAAATAGTTAAACATAAGCAATGAGTTGTAGGCGCGCAACTCATAGAACTCGACAAAAGATTAATGTTGAAACTCAGTTAATTCGTAGTTTGTGCTCCTTCCTCCGCTGGCCGATTTCCTAAGGATTCCTTTATTTATTAAATCCTGTATATATCACTCAAATTATTCTCCGCATTTTTTGCGGCAATTAAGCGATTTATTCTCCGCAAATATTTCTCTGTTTTTAGGTATACGCAGAATGTGCTAGACTCTTGGAACTCAACAGCTAAATATTCTGTTTAAAAGGCTTTGGAATTGTACGCGGTCAGGAGACCGCTATATAAAAACGACGAAGTCACAGACTTCGCCGAGCAAGGGATTAATCACCTTTCTTATGCTTGTGAGGCTTTAGTGATGGAGTGTTCTTAGGCGTTTCCTTGTTATCCCGTTGACGCCTATCTGGTTTTCCTGTTGATTTAGCAGTTCTTTTTGGACCTGGTTTGATTCCCATAATATACCTCCTTTGTTAATAAAATATATATTTAAATGCATTTGTTTTTTTCATAATTTAAGATCGCAATTCACTATTTTTAATTATTGTCCTTATATCAACTTTTTCATTATTGTTTTGAAATCTAAGTTTACAAAAATCCTTAATTCCCTTTTTGATCACAAGTGCGGCAATTGGTATGGCTATACCAAGCCCAATGTCATATTTTGCTGTGACTGCTGAGACTATACCCAATATAAGATTTCGGATGTCACCCTCTAATAATTCATTTAACCAATCCTTTGGAAAATCTTTATCACAAATTAATTCATGAATTTCAGGTTCTAATAGATCCCATAACTTTTTTCCATATTCCAAGTATGGTGCGCTGTGTCTAATATTTGGAGGTGACGATTCATAAACATACCCAACGCCAAGTTCGAAAATCCAGTAATCAACACCTAAGTTATTATTAAGAATTTTCTTTATCTGATCTTCATTTATATTCATGGTCTTTATAATTTAAATGCTTACTAACTTACTTTTATGGACGTAAATCGGTCAACAGTTGTTTGTATTGGGAGTAACCTACTATGGTATCATCACCCGGTAAACCGTAACTAAATCGATAAAACTTTAGTGTCAGCATCATCAGCCTCGGTAGTTATAACCGCGAGTTGTGTGCAATTATTTATCATTTTTTTTTGCAACAAGTTTATATTTGCCTTCAATTAATTTTTGAATATTCTCAACTCTACTTTGCAACTCATCAAATGTAATTATATCAACATCCTTACTATTACTTCGTATTAATTCAAAAGGTCTTAGCTGTTTAGAATCTAAAGATTTAATTTGTCCCATAAGAACAACACATTTTGAATTGAAAGTTTCAAAATCTTCTTCAGAATCAATTTTTAAAGATGAGTAATGTTTTTGAAAATTATCTCTTTGATTTAGAACTTGTGATATTGCACCTGAAAGATCTGGACTCATTGCATAAACATCATTACCCCTATATGCTTTCCCTTGTTTTACAAGTTCGCTTTTATGTGTTTTTATTTCAATAAAAGCGACATTATTTGTAAGATTATTTTTTATTAAGAAATCTGTGACTTTTCCATTTTTATTCGATACGTTTTTCCCTCCAACATATGCCTCGTCCTGAAATAAAATAATTGGGAAAGAAAATAAATATGAAAATATCCAACTGTGGGTGTTTAAAAATGCTTGCCATTTCTTTTCGGTGGCATCGGTATCAGTAGAAATTTTCATTAGAATTCTAAACTCACCAATAACGTCTTCAATATATTTCTTATCGATTTTCGATTTCGTATCTAGAAGTGTTTGCGATGTGAGAAAATCAGGTGTTAAAGACAATTTATCAAACATTTCTTTAATTGAATTTTTGTCTTTATCAGAAAATTCATTTAGAGAATTACCCCAAGTTGATATAGCCTCAGCTATTGAGTTTTGCACATATTTAAGTTCAATATTCTCAATTTCAGAGGGAAAAACAACTTTTAATAGTTGCTGAGCTAAAATTGCTCTTTCTTGCTTTTGCTGGTCGATTTTAACCTGAAACATATCATACCAACTTCTTAAAACATCTTCTGTTATGACTATCTCGTGGTTAGATTTATCAAGAAATGGCTTTCCCTTCTTTATTATCTTTACTGTTTCTATTTTGATTTCTTCACCAAGATAATCACCTAAAGGTTGAAGTTTATTACTAAACCCATAACCAAATGTTGCAACTTTATAGACTCCAACAGGAAGTTTTCCATCAAATCCTTCATATATAAATCTTTTAATATTAGGATATTTGGGAGCACCTTCATAATCCCACGGAAAGTGTATCTCAATATTTTTTTTAGGATAAACCTCTTTACTAATTATTTTAATTTTCTTTTCAGAATCTTCAAATTCATAGGTAACGCAAATAGCAGTTTTATTGATAATGCGTTCTTCTTTTATAGGTTCTTTTTGCGCCATTTCAACAATTTATTTGATGTGTAGAACTCATTGCACTCAGCCTAATTATCTATGTGCCAATCTTACTTTCCGAAGAGATAAAATATCAAATAACAGATCAGCAATGCATTATAAAAGTAAGTAAAAGTTAAACAAAAACAATGACTTATTGATAACTATTTGATTTAAAAGGGCGAAACCTAGAAAAGACTCACCCCAGCCCTTCGTCTTTAAATTCTAAATTATGAATTCTAGATTTTACATTAAAATTTTTCTCCTGCTCCTATAGCCGAAAAGCTATTTTTTACTAAAATTCTTGTAATATCGCACTGTCAAATTCCTTATTCTTATATTTGAGCAAATGGATAAGAAAAAGTACCCATACGGCGAAAAGCAGCCACATTTCGATAGGCGCTACCTTGAGATGGCCAAAATTTGGGCTAAGAACTCCTACTGCCAACGCAGGCAGGTTGGGGCGCTTATTGTGAAGGACCGAATGATTATTTCCGATGGTTACAACGGTACGCCATCGGGGTTCGAGAATATTTGCGAGGACGAGAGCGGCAAAACCAAACCCTACGTGCTGCACGCCGAGGCTAACGCCATTACAAAGGTGGCAAAATCGAGCAACAGCTCCGAAGGCGCTACGCTTTACGTTACATCATCGCCCTGTATGGAGTGCTCAAAGCTTATTATCCAGGCCGGAATTAAGCGTGTTGTTTACTGCGACGAGTACCATAACCTCGATGGAATTGCCCTGTTGAACAGAGCAGGCATTGAGGTTGTTAAGATAGAAGTAGAGGATATTACAAACATTTAACTGTATCATCAAAATGCAATACCAAAACTCAAAGAGGGATATAATTTATCCTATAGTGCTAGCGGTTGTTCTTGTGGTGGGGATTTTTATTGGTATTCGATTCGGTGCACGAACCGAAAAGCCCAACTTGCTGGTTTACCCTAAAACCGACAAGCTGAGCAGCGTTATCAACTACATTCAGGACGAATACGTTGATACAGTTTCCATGAGTACTTTGGTTGAAAACACCATTCCCTCTATTCTAAAGAATTTGGACCCACACTCGGTTTACATTCCAGCACAGGATTTTCAGTCGGTGAACGAGCCGCTGGAGGGTGGTTTCGATGGTATCGGAATACAGTTCAACATGTCGAACGATACTGCCGTTGTGGTTAACACAATTCCGGGCGGTCCATCGGAAAGGTTGGGCATTTTGGCTGGCGATAGAATTATCACCGTTAACGGACGCAATATTGCTGGCGTAAAATTCCAGTTCGATAGTATTCCAAAACTTTTAAAAGGCCCCACGGGCACGCACGTTAAGGTGGGCATTAAGCGCAGCGAGGTTAAGGAGCTAATTGATTTTGATATTATCCGCGATAAAATTCCAATCAACAGCGTTGATGTTAGCTATATGATTAACTCCGAGGTTGGCTATATCAAAATAACCACATTTGCTAAAACAACCTACAGGGAGTTTTTGCAGGGCGTTGAAAAGCTGCGTGGACTTGGAATGAAAAAGTTGATACTGGATTTGCGTAGCAACAGCGGCGGTTATATGGATGCTGCCACCAATATTGCCAACGAGTTCCTGCAAAAAGGCCAGCTTATTGTTTACACTCAGGGTAAAAATAGGGCTCGTCAGGATGTTTACTCCAACGGAGCAGGAACCTGCCAGGATTTGGATTTGGAGATTTTAATTGATGAGTTCTCGGCATCGGCCAGTGAAATTTTGGCTGGAGCAGTTCAGGATAACGATAGGGGCAAGATTATTGGCCGTCGCTCATTCGGAAAGGGATTGGTGCAGGAGCAAATATTCTTCTCCGATGGTTCGGCGCTCCGATTAACCATTGCACGTTACTACACTCCTGCCGGACGTAGCATTCAGAAACCCTACAAACCCAACGACGACGATTACTTTAACGATATCAGCAACCGATATATGCACGGCGAGTTCCAAGAGGCCGATAGCATTCAGTTTGCCGATTCGCTTAAATTCTACACCATTGGTGGTAGAGTGGTTTACGGTGGCGGTGGTATTATGCCCGATGTGTTTGTTCCGCTCGATACCGTTGGTATTACTCCATACCTACAGCAGGTATCGCGCCGAAACCTAATTTACAGGTACGCATTCTCCTTTGCCGATAAGTACCGTAAGGATATTCGTAGTTTGAAAGATTTTAACTCGGTTGACAATTTCCTTGGAAAGTTTAACCTTCTAAAAGAATTTGTGGCTTTTGCCGAGCAAAATGGCGTTGCACCAAACGATAAGGAGATTAAAATATCGAAATTGATACTGGAATCGCAATTAAAGGCAACCATTGCCCGCAATATAATCGATAGCGATGGCTTTTACCCATACATCAAGGCAATTGACGAAACCTTGCTGAAAGCAATTGAGTTGATGGAGCAATCGGTCAATCAACCCACAGCGGCTATTTCATTTAAGAATACCGACCCAAGAATTCTGGTTGGAGCTCAGCTAAAAACCTGGGTAAGAAACGATGTGATTGCAGCGGTAGTTTGATTTTTCTCCTCAACAAAACCCATATGGCCCGAGTTGTTCAGAATAACAGTTCGGGCTTTTTTATGCCTTTCAATCAAGGTTTTTGCCACCTCCATAGTTATTAAGTTGTCGTACTTTCCAAAGATGAAGAAAACCGGGATGGTTGCATTCTCTATAACATGATTTCTATCGGGGCGTTGCGCCATACCCTGTAAAGCGCCAATTATTCCTTTGTCGGTTGTGTTTAATCCTATTTTGATGAATTTATCAACCAAATCGTCCATTTTCTCTAGGTTCTGGTTGGCAAATAGGCGCGGAATGCTAAGGTAAACAAGGTCGCGCTTTCCGCCATTCTTTATGGTTTCAATATCGTTCATCCTGCTCTGGCGTTTTTCCGATGAATCGGCATTAGCCGATGAGTGAAGCAGGCAAAAACCGTTAAGCCAGTTGGGGTATCGCTCTGCAAATGCAAGCGTGGTGTAGCCTCCCATTGAGTGCCCAACCATAAAGGCTTTTTTAATGTCCAAGTTGGTCATTACGGCGCTAATGCTATCGGCCATAAGGTCCATGCTGATGGTTTGCAGCTTACAAACCGACTTGCCGTGACCGGGCAAATCGACCCGCAAAACGGTGTAGTTCTGCTCCAAATCGGGAACAATATCCTCCCAAATCTCAAGATTTTCCAAATATCCGTGGACAAGAATAACCGCAGGGCCTTGTCCGCTTAACCTGTAGCGAATGGTGCAAATTGGTAACTCAATGTAGCCTTCCATAATCCAGAAAAAGAAATTAGACAAATGAATTTTGATAAAACTAATACAAACCAATTAAAAAACAAATCCCCAAAGCAAAATCGTTGGAATTCCAAATTAACCTATTACCTCATTCTCTTATTCTCTCATTCTCTCATTCTCCTATTCCCCAATTGCCACATTGTCTTATAACATATTTCCTCATTCAAAAACTTTTCCTAACTTGTTTTGCCAAATTAAACGCTAATGCTATGATTGAAATTTTCAATTCGTCCATTGGGAAAAAGTTGATAATGAGTATCACAGGGCTATTCCTGATGGTATTCCTGCTTGTTCACCTAACCGTAAATTTGATGCTACTTGTTGGCGATGGAGAAACTTTTAACCACGCTGCTCATTTTATGGCTACCAATCCGGCCATTAAAATTATGGAACCAATTCTGGCAGCAGGGTTTATTTTTCACATCTTCTATGCCACTTACATCACCCTAAAAAACAGAAGGACTCGCCCAATTGGTTACTCCCAAACATCTGGTAACGGAGTTTCAACCTGGTCGTCGAAGAATATGTACATTCTGGGTGGAATGATATCGATATTCCTAGTAATTCACCTTGCCAACTTTTTCTGGAAGATGCGTTTTGGAGAAATGCCAACAATTACCTACGATGGCGTGGTAATGGACGATGCCTATTCCCTCGTGGCTGGTCTTTTTATGGAGTACTGGTGGTACGATTTGCTTTACGTTGTTGGCGCCATATTCCTAGGGCTACACCTAAGTCACGGTTTTTGGGCAGCGTTCCAAACCATTGGCTGGAATGGCACAAAATGGCTTAAGCGCTTGGAGGTGGTTGCCTATATCTTCGCAATTGTAATTGCTGTAGGGTTTAGCATAATTCCTCTCTACTTCTTAATTTTTAAGTAATCACAGCTAACATATACAATATATGACTAAGCTCGATGCAAAAATCCCCGAAGGTCCATTAGCCGATAAATGGACAAACCATAAGGCAAAGTTGCGCCTTGTGAACCCCGCAAACCGTAAAAAGATTGATATTATTGTTGTTGGAACAGGTTTGGCTGGCTCTTCGGCAGCGTCAACTCTTGGTGAGTTGGGCTACAACGTGAAGGTTTTCTGCTATCAGGATAGCCCACGCAGAGCACACTCTGTGG
>WBUV01000472.1 GCA_008933525.1 Bacteroidales bacterium
GTGCAATTCCAAACCCAGTTTGCCAACTACCAACATCAACCAATATCAAACCATTTGCAGAAACTTCCGCAAATAGTGCTATTGATGCTAAAAGGTAAAGAGCGGTGGAAACACCACCCAGTAAACGCTGGGTTTTGGTTTTTCCCCACATTAACAGCATAAGAATAGCCGAAAGCAAAGGAATTATAAGAACCGATATCAACGAAATATTTTGCATATCAACAAATCATCTAATTAATCAATTTTCTCCGATGAGCTTAACTCATCCATATTGGCAGTGCCAGTTGCCTTGTAAACCCTACGGATAAGCACAATGGCAAACGCCTGTATTCCAAAACCAATCACAATAGCCGTAAGAATTAATGCTTGTGGAACAGGGTCGGCAAAAGTATCGGTTAACTTGTCCTGATTTTCAGAAATAATTGCAGGGATTCCGCGAGTAATACGGGCTACCAAAAAGATAAAAAGATTAGTAGCATAGCTAAGTAACATAATGCCTAGAATCAACTTTACCATTCCCTTATGAAGCATCAGGTAAAGCCCTGCAGCAAATAACAACCCAGTAAGTATTGCAAGTACGATCTCCATAATTAACTGTTTGAAAGTATAAACGTGATATTTAAAACAACACCAATAACAAGAATATAGACACCAGTATCGAACATCAGCGGAGTTCCAATTTTACCAATAATTGGCAAAGTAAAATCAAACCAAAGCCCTGTCATCAATGGATAACCAGCCAAAACAGGAATAAGCACACTTACAACTGCAACCGACAACCCAATGGCCATAATGCCAATGGGACGTAACTTATATTTTGCAATGGTATTGTTAACCCCAAGAACCATTGCACGCATAAAAAATGCAATGGAAGCCAATAAACCTCCAATAAATCCACCTCCAGGCGAATTATGCCCCCTAAACAATAGAAATAGCGAAAACCCTATAAACAAAGGCATTAAAAGTTTAATCGCTGTATGAAATATAACAGTTCGCATAGAATCTACTGTTTTGATTGTGTAACCTTTATAAGAGTGAATATCCCAATGGATGCTATTGCCAAAACTGAAATCTCGCCAAGGGTATCGAGCCCCCTAAAATCGACAAGTATAACATTAACCACATTCTTACCTTTTGCGAGCAAGTAGCTGTTTTGTGCAAAGTAATCCTTTAATGGAGATACAACCTGTAGCGACTGAACCCACATAAGAATTATTGCCATAGTAGCGCCAAACGCAACAGCAGGGAATGCTATTTTGATAAGCAATCCTTTACGCACATCAACAAACTTAGGCAATTTATTTAGCACTAGCACAAAAAGCACAATAGTAAGAGTCTCTATAAGAAACTGCGTCATTGCAACATCGGGTCCTCCATAGTAGAGGAAAATTGCAGCAGTTCCATAACCAACCATTCCTAAAGAAACTATAGCAGTTAACCGAGATGTTGTAATAAGTGTATTTACCAAACCAACCAGCATTAACACTACAAAAACTATCTCGAACCACTTTAACTTGGTTAATCCATCAAAACTGAGTGTAGACAAACCTCCACCATTAAAAGCCATAAGCCATATTAAGGCAACCAAAGTCATTGAGATGATTACAATGTAATTTCGGAGAATACCCGACTGAAAAAATTCCGTTTGGCGCTTTGCAGCCTTCAGTAATGCAGGGATACTGTTTTGATATGCTTTTTCTGGGCCTGAAATACTATTAAGCGAATATTTATCGGAGAAATTCACAATCACTGAGCGCATTCTAAAAAGCAAAAAGCCCAAAAGCAAGGTAAGTAAACTTAGCCCAAAAATCAATGTAAAACCATGCCATAAACCAAGTTGTAAAACCTTATCAACATTTAAAATTTGAGATGATGAGTGATGCAGCAATGGCTGAGCAAGTTGCTCCGAGAAGACACCACCAATAAGCCCAAGCGTAGCCAAAAATACTGGCCCTATCAGCATAGCGAAAGGTGCTTCGTGCGGATTTTTTGGGGTTTCGGACTGTTTACCTAAGAATATTTTGTACCCAAACTCAAAGGCCAACGCTGTAAACATTACACCTGTGGCAAAAGTTGCAACACCAATTAGTCCACTTGCTAACGGCGATTTAAATGCAGCACCGTAAAGTATCTCCTTAGCAATAAAGCCAAAGAAAGGAATAACCCCTGCCATTGAAAGCGATGCCAATGCCGATGCATAGAAAGTGTATGGCATTTTCTTACCTAATCCTGACAGCAACGATAAATCGCGCGAGCCCGTTTCGTGGTCAACATTTCCTGTCACCATAAACAGTGTTCCTTTATACAATGCGTGAGCCAGTAAAAAAACCATCGCAGCCTGCACCGATACAGTTGTGCCAATACCCAACAAAAGTACCATAATGCCAAGCGCACTAATGGTTGTGTAGGCCAATACCTTTTTCATATCGGTATTGGTTAAAGCCATTAAAGCACCGTAAACCATTGTAAAACCACCTATTGAAACCAGCAAAGGTTGCCAAATAGGAACATCGGTAAAAACCTGAGATAAGCGAGCAAGTAAGAATATCCCGGCCTTAACCATTGTGGTAGAGTGCAAATATGCGCTTACTGGCGCTGGTGCTGCCATTGCATTGGGCAACCAAAAATGGAATGGAAACTGAGCAGACTTAGTTATTGCTCCGATAATTATAAGAATTGCTATTAAAGATGAATTTCCGCTATTGGATAAAATATTTGGAGTTG
>WBUV01000017.1 GCA_008933525.1 Bacteroidales bacterium
GTGTTATTACCCTTATACTTAAACTTCATCTCCTCGAATGCCTTTATTAACTGTCGGTAGTACTGCATTACGCGGAATAAACTTCCCGAAATGGCATCGGTGTTACCTGTTCGGTAGTTAAGGTTGTAAACATCGAGGTGATTTTTGAAATTCGCAAAAACAGTAAGAAAGGTTGTGAAATCCTTCTCCTGACGATAGGTTTCTGCATTAATCAGTCCTTGCCTATAATCATTCTCCACCTTAAGTTTTCGCTTCTCAATATTGGCAAAAGTAACCTCATCGCCACTAACAGGATCCATTCTGTAAAGCGACTTATAGTTTACCACCACAATTATTGGGTACTGCTTATAGGTAAGTAACTGCTTTATAATATCGCGATTAACATTGCCATGATTAACTGTATCTAAAAAGTTTTGGAACGAAAGTGTAGATATTTCAACGGGTTTACTATTGGCTGTGGATAATGCGTAAATTTTAAGAGAGTGAATTCGTGTGTCGAAATTTTTTTGTTCAAATAATCGGATGGTAGAGCTGAATTTGTACTCTTTCTTCTTGGTGTTTGATTCAATGAAATTTCCAAACTCTCCGATAATTCCCATAACGGCATCGGTGGGTGTTAGGATTTTTGAGAGATTCTTTAGTTGTATGGCAACCAATGACAAAATCTGATCGCGATCGTTATTAGTAATCGCTTTTACTTGTATTTCTGCATCAATATAATCCTTGGCGGAGTATAACGGTAGATTATCGATAATCCGGACATGATCAATATTATCGCTTACAAAAGTCTGATACTTACTATCCTTATCCTTCGAAATTTGAAAGTTATAGAGCGGATAAGTAACATCGTTATCGCCAAAAAACTTTACATTTTTTAGGCTAGCAGTAATAAAAAGGTACTCCAACTGCTCTAGCTCAAGACTCGTTTTTTTCCTTCGATTCTTTTTTGGTTCTACCCTTGCAAAATCGAGTTCGTTGATGAGATTGCTGAATTTATCGCCATTAAACAAGAAAATATCCGTTGATAAATACTGCCACTCACCGGTAAAAGTGTAATTCGAAGTGTCGCTATATATTAACTTAGGTTCAATATCGCGCTGGGCACTACCGTTTATTCCAATAAAGAGGGCAACCAGCAAAACAAGGGACTTCTGTATCATTATAAAGAGATTTGCTATGATTATTTAACTGCCAAACAATAATCTATACGAAATAAATTTTAAAAAGATTTTCGTCCTTAAAATTTTCAAAAACCAGACCAAACTAACGGCTTTTGAGTAATGCCGAGGCAAAAACCAGATCGGTTTGTGTTGTAATTTTAATGTTTTCGACATTTCCAGTCACGGTAAAAACCCTGCCTCCCATTGCCTCAACCACTGATGCATCGTCGGTAAAGTTAGGATTATATGGTTGTGCATACGCCTCCTTTATCAACCTATACTGAAAAACTTGAGGTGTTTGTACAAGCATAACCTTACTACGAGGAAAAGCCACTGTTCCGCTGGACTCAACTAATCTAACCGATTCAACAGGCTGAATAACCGGAATGGCAGAGCCCTTTTCGTAAGCTGTTTCGAAACACTCCTCAATAACGCTTTGGTTCACAAACGGGCGAACACCATCGTGGATAGCAACAGTAGCATTATCAGTGTCAATCAAACTCAAACCATTCAAAACAGAGTAGAAACGCTCCGCTCCTCCCTTTGCTAGCCTATGCTTAACATCGAAGCTATGCTTATGGCATAATTGATGCCAATATTCGATCTGTGTTTCAGGCAAAACTATAATAATCTCAGGCCCGTTTAGCAAACCATCAAAAACCTCGATAGTCCTCATTAAAATAGGTTTTCCGGCCAATTCAATAAACTGCTTAGGAATATCGAAACCCATTCGAATTCCAGCCCCCCCAGCTACGATTATTGCATAACGTTTTGATTGCATAAGTTGGATATCAAACTTAATAATGTGGATAAAGTTACAAAAAGGTTTTGTTGACAGAAAGTTAAACTTGAAAAGGCTTTGTGCTTAAAAAGTTACACACACCAGTTCCTTCATCTAAAATCAGCTGCTCAACTTGATTTTTAAATAATTAATATTGATATTTGCTTAAGGATGCGTGGAATATTTTAGGGGCGATTAATGCAAACAGCATTAAATCATCCTATTTACATTCATTAAACTAGAAACTATTACTATGGTTGAGTATAACTATGTAAAAGAGTTCGTTGAGAAGAGCATTAAGACAAACTGGAATCAACCTGCTCTTTCGGACTATCAGGGTGGAACCTACACTTATGGTGATGTTGCCAAACAAATTCATAAACTCCATAAAATATTCGATTATTGGGGCGTTAAACAAGGCGAAAAGGTTGCCTTAATTGGACGCAATAATGCTAACTGGGGAATTATATACCTGGCAACGGTTTCGTACGGAGCTGTTATTGTGCCCATTTTACCAGACTTCTCGACCTCCGACGTTCATAATATCGTTAACCATTCCGATTCGGTTATGCTTTTTGCAGGCGAAATGGTTTGGGGAAATTTGGATGAAGCGGCAATGCCTAACCTCAGAGCAATTTTCTCTGTAAACGATTTCAATATTCTGGTTAATAAGGACATTAATGCTAACGATAGGTATAACGCTCAGCGAGATTCAATTGAGAGTGAAATTGAAACACTAACAGCAGACAGAGTAAACTATGCCGAAGTATCCAACGCAAATCTTGGTGTTATAAGCTACACATCGGGAACAACAGGTTTTTCGAAGGGCGTTATGTTGCCACTAAATAGCTTAGCTGCTAATGTGGACTATGGCAGAAAAAACATTGGACTTGTTTCCGGCGATAGAATAGTTTCTTTTTTACCCCTAGCTCATGCATTTGGCTGTGCGTTTGAATTCCTTATGCCTTTTGCCGTTGGCTGCCACGTAACATTCTTAACCAGAATACCAACACCACAAATAATCCTTAAAGCTTTTGGCGAAATAAAGCCACGTCTGGTTTTGGCGGTACCATTAATTATTGAGAAAATTTATAAGAAACAGCTTTTACCTAAGATAAGTTCTCCTGCAATGAAAATTCTTATGAATATTCCATTGGTTAATAACCTTATCTTTAACAAGATAAATAAAAAACTCTCCGATGTATTTGGTGGAGAGTTCCTTGAAATTGTTATTGGAGGAGCTGCATTAAACCCTGAGGTTGAGAGTTTTCTCCGAAAAATAAAATTCCGATACACTGTTGGATACGGTATGACAGAGTGCGGGCCGCTTATTTCCTACTCGGGCTGGAAAACAAACCCACAAGGCTCGTGCGGAAAAACAATCAACTACCTTGAGGTTAAGATTGATTCCAGCAATCCTGAAAATGAGCCAGGCGAAATCCTCATCCGTGGCGAGAACGTGATGGAGGGCTACTACAAAAATCCAGAGGCTACCTCCAAAACATTGGTTGATGGCTGGTTACGCAGCGGTGACCTTGGTGTAATGGATAGGCATGGGTTTATCCATATTATGGGTCGCAGCAAGAGTATGATCCTAGGCCCAAGCGGACAAAACATTTATCCCGAGGAAATTGAAGCCCGTTTAAATAATCTTCCGTTCATTCAGGAATCGTTGATAGTTGAGCAAAAAGGCAAATTAGTGGGTTTAATTTATCCCGATTACGAATCGATGCAGCAACACGGATTAAGCGATAACGATATTGCACCAGTTTTAGAGCAACACAGGGTTGAACTAAATAAGCATCTTCCACAATACAGTCAGGTTGTAAAACTCCAAATTTACAACCAGGAATTTGAGAAAACACCCAAGAAGAGTATTAAGCGATTCTTGTATCAGTTCTCGGATAACTAATTGGAACGCAAATAACACAGGTTTTACGGATTAAAACGGATTTTTAAATACAAAGCAGAATCGGTATTTGAGTCATCCCTGCCGACAGGCAAGCGTGTTCTACTATTCTTTTTAAAATAACTTTCCTCAAAAAGAAACAGGGCTTAAAGCCCTGTTCTCTTTTTTAAAATCCAAATGTGTTTGGAACATGATATTGCGGGCCTGTTTCCGGTGTCTTCCATACATCAACTGATATTGGAACTAAAGTAGTTGTAGAACAACCATTAACATCCACAACGGTTACAGTATAATTACGATTATCGCCTGCACTAGGACCAACCCACGCTAAGTTTTCATCATAAATGTAATCAGGCGTATCTGAACTGCTGAATGGAGATCCAACTACAGAGATTCCATCAAGAATAATATCTATGCTATATGGAACATTAATAGATGTAAAACTAGTAGTTAATGTAAACAGATCACCATCACAAATATCGGTAGCCGAGCCCGAAACGGTAAATACAGGTCGGGTATTTACAGTAACTGCCAAAATTAAAGGATCACTATCACCACAGCCATTTGTAGTATAAACTTCAACATTACCAGAGGTAGCTGTTCCATCGTAATCGATCTCTATGGCATTACCTGAGCCTGTAATGGTGGCACCTGACCCGACAGTATAGCTCCAATTGTAAGTTAGAGACGGATTGTTGGCTACAGAATAATCAACATCGTTATCGCCCTGGCAAACGGTATTATCGGAAAGTATAAATGCCGCGGGTTTCTCGGGGAGTAATGGGAATGCAATAACAACATCATCGGACGATGTACAGCCTCCATTTGAGATTGTCCACGTTAAAGTATAGGTACTTCCATTTGTTCCGTTAAATTCGCTATCAGGCACTGTTGGGAAAACAACCGTTCCTCCCGCTCCGCTAACAGACCAAAGACCAGAACCAACAGCGGGTGTATTTGCATCCAATGTGGCAGAAGTTGCTCCGCATATTGACTGATCGAGACCAGCGGCTGCTGTTGTGGGCACTGTGTATGTTGTTACAATTGTTGCGTCAACAACCCCAGTAAGAATTGGTGCACCATGCGGAGGGTTATTATAGGTAAAACTAGTTAACTGATAAGTATCGCCAATAGCATCGGTAGGCAGTAAGAATGGAAGTGAACTTACTGTAATAGGTGCTTGAGCAACTCCTCCTTTTTTGTAACCTAGAACAAAATTTAGATTAAGCGCATCAACACCTGTAAAAACAACAGGGATACCAACATCACCGCATATTGAGCCAGAAAAATTAAACCTTGCTCTAGGCTTAGTTACATTAATACATCCGATTGTGAAATTACTTGAACCTGCCACAGGAATAGTAATACGTGATGAAGTGTATACTGTCCCATTGTTATCGTCACCAGTTGCAGTGGAAGAAACCTCCTCCCAACTGGTAGTTCCAGTATTGTAGTAAACAACTCTCATATCGGACAAACCATTCTCCGTCATCAACGGGGTTAAGTCGCTGGTAGGATCCCAAGATAAATTAACAACAGCCTGACTTCCGCTCGCTGCAGAAACAGTCCAGTACTCCTGGGCATTCACATAGGATATTGGAGCTGTAAAACTGCTAAAAGTTGTGTTTGGATCAAAATACTCAACTGTCCAAAGTATTGTTCCTGTTTGAGTTGACGATAATCGGATCTTATTACCCAGAGCAGTACCCTTACCAATTGGGAAAATAAAATTATCGCCTTGACTAATTCTTTTAGTAAGAGGCCCATTTACAAACGATGTTGATTTTCCGCCACTAGGTGTTACACAGTTTATGGCGGTGTTCGTAATTGTTAGCGTTGCTGTTGCAGATGTATTAATTAATCCAGAGGTAAGCATTAGATTTCCAGCAACTTCAATTGCGCCTCCAACATTTATTGTTAAACCGGAGTTATTGTTAATTTCAAAATGGTTAAAATCGCTTGTACCTGTGAAATTACCTAAAGCACCACCTATTGTTTGAGACGAAGTTCCATTAAAACTCACAATTGCACCAGCACCACTACCACTGTTGAAAGTTCCCGCTAAGCGCTCCATTGTTCCTTGGATTGTAAGCTTCCTGTTATTTAAACTATTATCCAGTGTAGGTCCATCTATAAGCAATCGCCTACAAATTGTTAAATCTTTATTTGGTAAAATGCGACTTCCAGTTCCTGTGAAATAAAGCCGAGGAACAGTATTATACAAGTCAGCAATAATATTGTAGTTAGTAGAACCTCCATATTCAAGAATTCCATCATTAGAACAATCAAAGAAATCATTATATCTACCAGCAGGGAATGTTGCACTTTCTAGATACAACGTACCAGTTCCAGAAACATTACCAAGATTATGTCCAAATGTTGATCCGTCAATAATTAACTTACCTTTAATGGTAGTGCGATACGCTGATGAATAGTTATTGTCAGTTGTAACTTCATCGTCGGTATCAATAATTACCATAAAGCCGTTTGGAGCACCTGTTAAAACGTAAGGATCGCCACCAGTTTGTATCCAGTTGGCAGGATTTGACCAATCGCCATCATTAATACTGGTAAACTCAGGTACTGCATCAGGAAGTGCTGGGTCAACACCTGCAGTATATTCCCCACTTAAGTTGCTTGAAGATGAGAAATTGAATATAATAGTATTATTGGTTTCATCAACATTGGCAGCACTATACTTACTCCAACTTGAGCCAGGAATTAATAGCGCTGCTGGAATATAATCTGCCTCAATAAATCCATTCAAAACAACATCTTCTTCAAGGTAATTAAGAGTTATAGAACCATTAAAGCCAGCTATTCCATTACTTTCAACCTCCCAGAAATAGTCAAGAACATTTGTTGGATCAATAACTCCAGGGTGGTTATCGTTTATGTTATTTAATCGAATATAGCCAACATTTGTGTTGTCGGTATATTTCAATATTGCAGGGGTATACTTATTCGAAGTACCTATAGGAAATGTAAAGGTTTGCTCAGCGCCACTATAAATTGGGAAATATTTTCGTAAACCAACATTACTGTAAACACCATCGGAGGCAATCATTTTTGTTGGTCCAAATCCACTTCCTTCAATATTACTACTAACGCCTAAAGTCATTAAGTGTTGATTAATATTAAAAATACCATTGGTAAGTCTAATGTTCTTGTGAAAGGTAATATTATCATTTATTCTAGCACCACTAGCATTGTCAAGTTCAAGGCGGCCAAAAGTTCCAGTACCAGAAATTTCCTGTTGAACAGTTCCATTAAGTATAACACCCCCAACACTAGCATCGCCATCATAGTTGGCATTATTGGTCAAGTCACCTTTTACATTGATATTATAGGTGCTATGCAACAACTGTCCTGAGCTTAGTGTTAAGTCGTTGAGCACGGTAATGTCTCTGATTACTGATAGAGAAGTGACCGGACTTACAACTAAATCATAAAAGTCGGTAGCCGTTGTTCCTCCTATAGTTTGAACACCTCCACTGAATGTTGTAATATTATCATAGTGGTTGTAGGTTCCATTATTAGTAAACCCTCCATTTACAGTAACATTTATATCATATGCAGTATTAGCATCAAGAAAACTTCTTGCGTTGCTAATAGTTAAATCGCCATTCATTACTAATGGGCTAATTAAAAGTGTAACTGTAGCATTCTGTGGCGTTCCAGCAGTTTTTCCTGTTATTGTAAGGTTATTTAATGGAACATTCGCATCGAGTAAATAGCTCTGAACTGCGTCAACAACGGGTCCGAAAACTGGTGTTTGGGTGAAGTTAATTGTGCTTGAGCCACCTGCAGAACTTGATGCAGCACGAATGTAAAGGTCACCATAAGTATTCCCGCCACCTCCACGAACAATGGTTAAACTACTTGAGCCGGACATGTTGAAAACACTACCAGGATTGTATACCTCTAATTTTGCTTTAGTGTTATTGGCTGCTTGACCATTAATTATTACTCTACTGGTACCACTTTGTCTGTATTTTAACACGCCTGCAGTTGATGCAGTATTCATTCGAATTTGACCGTTAACCATTAGAGTTCCGCCTTGCATATCAATCTCCGAAAGGCCACCTCCTCCGTACTCAATATCGTTGTTATTGGCATCAGTACCAGCCTCGCGACCAACATAAACCGTTCCACTTATTACAGCAAGTTTACCGTTTAAGAATAAATCGTTTGTATTCACATTGCTCCTTGCTATGTAAACATTCGAAGGAGTGTTAATCTGTAAGCCTGATGTTCCTGGTATTGTAAAGGTTGACGTGGTAGTAATTGATAAATCACCTGTTCTTTGGTAAATTAAAGTTCCATTCTGAAGCGTTAACCAGTTATTGGTAGGTGTGTTTAGTGTTCCTCCAATATTTACCGTTAGTGTTGTTGCCTGCGATGAACCTTTATTAACCGTTACTTGTCCAAAGTCGGTTCGTGGCGTGCTTGCCGTATTTGTAACAGAAGCATTACTTGAACCAAAAAAGGTTAAAGGAACTAACGTTAAGTTTACATAACTTCGAGTGGTTGTTCCTCCTGCTATGGTATTTGTGGAATTGTTGATTAAACTTCCTCCAATAGACATTGCCTGACTTGTATTTGAACTCCAAACATCTATACCTGCAAGGGGTGCTACTATTACATCGCCATAAACTACAACATTTTGTGCGCCACCACCGCCGCCACCGTACCAGCCAAACGATCCGCCTTGTATATCTAGGTTACCATTAATAGTAATTGTTTTAGAAATTCTGGCAATACCACCGGGATAATTACCATTCCATGTGGGTAAGAACCACGAGTCGGCATTTTGACCCTGTGTTATACAGTTACCATAAATCAATACATCTGTATTTCCAAAAATAATATTAGAACCACCAAGTGGCGAAATAATTAAATTTCCATACTTATTAATATTATTTGGTAGCCAATATGTTGTACCTGCAGCTGGATTTGTAGAGTAGAGTTCAGTGGTACCCAAGTTCACATTGAAATCGGAAAAGTCGCCAGTTGGAAAGGTAAAGTAATTGCCGGAAGTCCAAGTGGTAGTTAATCTGAATAAACCATTGCCACTTGGATGCGACGATACAACATTAAAGTTACACCCTGGGTTATACCCAATATCTAAAGAAGCTCCCGTTTCAATTTGAAGGCTAGCACAACTTCTAACATCAGTATCGGGAGTGGTAATATTTGTGTTTAGAGTTATTTCATGTCCATTTCCAATAATAACAATATCCGTTGCCCCTGGCGCAATGGCTGGAGCATCGTCAACTGTATGGCTTGTAAGCGACCAGTTTGCAGGATCGCCCCACCATCCGCTGTTTCTACTGTAGAAGGTAAGCGGAGCCCCAAATGGACTTGTTGGATTGTTATCGCCTGCAGTAAAATCTCCTTCAATATAATCAACACCCGAGAGCCATGGTCCATTAATAACGTTATTACCAATATCAATACTTGCATTAGTTCCGTTTGTCCAGGTTACGGTTCCTACATCAAATCGAGCAGGGACATACTCATTCTCCGTAATTCCTAAGCCTGTAATCACATCTGATTGGTCATATGTGTATGAATGACTAACAGAGCCAGCAACTACACCCACAAAGTCTTGTGATTTAACCCTCCAGTAGTATGTTAAACTCCGGTTTTTAACAGACGTTGCAAAGTGTTCGTCACCAACCGGAACAACTGTTATTGTTCCATAGGTTGTTGGATTTGAAGAGAAACTTATGGTTGCAGGGGTGAAAACTGGTGTACCCACATGGCTAGTTGATGGTGCTCCAATGGGAAAAGTAAAACTAGTTGATGTAGTAGAATATATTTTTGAAATACTACCATTACCAACCTCGCCTTTAGTATAAGCAAAACGGTTAACATCGGCACCAGTAACACTAGCCGTTGCGCTCATAAGTAGGTTGTACTCCTGTAGGTTTAACCTTTTATAACCAGTTGCCGCACCTGAAAATCGCAACACACCATTAACTCTGATATTGTTTGTAATAGTTACATCGGCAGTTCCTGCATTGGGTTTATTTAATTCTAGGTTGGTGAAAATTCCATTACCATCACCGCTAATTGTTCTCGCCGCATCGCTATTAAGAACAAGGTAGCCGGTTGTAGTTATAATTGATCCATTGTTTTCAATATTTCCAGAACAGTTTACTGTTCTGTTGTACGTTCTAAAAATTCCAGATATAATTCTTAATGAGTCAACAACATTTAAATTAATCTGAGTGCCAACATATCGTAATTCAGTACCTGTAGGTTTTTCGATTTTGAGTTTGTAAAGACTCAACGCTGTAGCAAGGTTTATTGTAACCGATTGAGTTCCTGAACCACTAAAAATGGTTCTATTGGTTCCCGTCGTATAAGTTGTTCCTGCTGCAATTGTAAAATTCCCACCAACTGTTACATCTAAATTATTAGCATTAAAATCGCCTGCTGTTAAGTTTATATTCGATAAAATAGTTAAAGCATAATTTCTTAACCCAACAACCGCAGCTCCGCTTGCTCGGTTAACCGTAAAGTTTCCAAGTTTAGCGGTTGTCTCTATATAGTAGTTAGCCGGATCGGCAATAAGGGTTCCGGTAGTTGGAATAACTTCCAGAGTACCACCTGTAACATTTATGTTGCCAGAAGAGGAAAGAATTTCGAATGCCTTCTGCTCTGCTGCAGCATTACCACAAACATCATAAACACGAATTGTACCACCCGACATGCCGAATACGTTTGCCGCATTATTAAGGTTAAATGAGCCTTTAATTGCTTCAATTGCTAAACCCGATCTTGCAGTATTAAGAGTAGCCGTTGAAAAATCTTTAAGGTTATCAATTGAAGAGTAAGCTGTTGGTGTTCTTTGAAAACGACCTCTCAGCAAAAATAAACCTCCCGATTGAGTAAACGACGAAAGACCTCCAGCACCTCCAGCAGCCCTGAATTGCTTTGCATCAACAATACCACCATTGATTATAAACTGACCTGCCGCAAGATCCCAGGTAATAAAACCTCCCGACTCCCTTGCCGAAAAATATCCATCGTTAATCTGCAATTTTCCGTAAATAGAGAATGATTGAGTACCTCCACCGTTTAGAACTCCTATTGTTCCATTATTGGGTGCAGCAACACCATAGGCAAGGTTAACCTCGCGATAATCGTCGGCAGTAGCCAAAACAATTACATCGGGACCATTTAGAACTAGCGCACCATTTGCCGGAATGTAAAAATCGCCATTTGGTGATCCGCCAGAGTTTGCTTCCGATAGTGAAGGTATAATAGTTAATCCCGTCAAAACTAAAGAACCGGTTCTAACCCAAAGAGCCTTTCGTAAATCGGGGTTAGCACCCCCATTCTCTCCTCCCAAATCATTACGACCAAATAACCTGAAATTGTTATAAGCGCTGGAATTAATGGTTAAAGAGTAGGACTGATCGACACCCTTATCGAGGACTAAATTGTAAAAGTCCGTTGTATTATTACAGGCTAAAGTATTATTTGTTGCTCCTCTGAAATAAACTGTTGCAGCACCAGTGGTTGAGAAAGCGTTGTAAACCGGATACAGCTGGTTAGTGAACCTAATTGTACCATTGTTGGTAATATTGCCATAAACTACCACCCTATGTGTTTGTCTATCGTAATAATCTGTATAAGGGGCTGTACCTCCACTAAAGTCAGCATCGGTAGTATTCCCGGTTCCAACAGTAAGCGATGCTCCGTTATCAACCGTAACGTCTCCGTTTATGGTTAACTGTCGTCGGACTGCAGAATTATCATTGATTCTGTAAGTTCCAGATTTTACATAGAGGTTGCCATTCAGTGTCAAATTGTTCATTTGAGTGGCAATTACTCCTGGAGCGTTTATAGTAAGGTTATTATAGGTTGTTTGTGCTACGGGTATATTGAAGTCTGCAGCATTGTTATACTCCACGGTACCTTCACCTGCATTAATTAGCGTATTAGTTGTTACAGTTGGAAAGTTAACGGAAGCAAGCCTTAATGTTCCTTTACCGCGTAATGCTAACAATGTATTGGTAAACTGACTTGTACCCATATTTAAGAAACCACCAGAATTTATTGTAACATCTAACCCCGTGTTTGTAACGTTTGATGATAAAGAAACGGTTCTTCCACTGAGAATTACAGCCACATCGTCGTTACCGGGGACTGTTGTTCCTACTTGGGTTGTACCGCCAGGATCCGAGGTCCACGTTGTAGGGGTATTCCAGTCTCCTGTTTGGTATGAAAAATATGTGCCAATTGTTCCAGCCGTCCACGAAGTAACAGCATTGGTAATGTTTGTTGTTCCAGTTATAGTAAAACTAGTAGCACCGAAACTTGTTGTACCCACAGGATTTTGCCAAACCCCTGCCGCAGGTTTATACTTTATAAATGTAGGCGATGTGGTGATTTCACTTATATTATAGTCGAATGTTGCTGTTATGGTGTATGGACCTGCTGCGCTTGTAAGTAAATCCCAGTAACGTTGTACATATTTTGCTCCCAACGCTCCCGATTGCACAGTTCTGGCACTAATTGTCCCAGTAGTAGGATTTGTTGAATTAATAGAAACTGGAGAATATAAACTGTTTGATCCCACTGGGAATAGAATAGGAGTGGTTGCCGCAGCGTTTCTTACAACATAACCAGTTCCATTGGTTTCGACCATGCTTGTTCCGCTAAGTGTGCCTTGAACTGCTGTTACAGCATTGTTGTTTAGCGTTAGGTTATTGTTTCCGAGTTGTAATATACCAGAATTCAGTGTTAATGTTGTAGCAACAGCAGACGCTGCTTGTAACGACTTATTACCACCCCCGGATATTGTTAAGTTTATATAATTATTGCTACCAAATACTGTTTGGTCGCCTGCTCGGTTATATGTAACAGTACTACCTGAACCTCCTGTAGTGGTTAGAGTTGAAAGAGCATTGGCCGCTCCACTTAAATTAAGATTGTGTGCAAATCCTACTCCGCTCATGTTTATAGTTCCTGTAACATTTATTAAATCGCCAGCGATATTAACAGTTTTTGCAACCCCAGTACCAAAGTTCAGAGTTCCATCAATTGTTGCGCTTCCGGAAATGTTAAGAATATTTCCAACTGTTCCTAGATTTAGCGTACCCGTTCCATTGAGGCTTAAATTTCCTCCAACACTATAGGTGGAAGCGGTTCCGAATGCTGTAGTCAGCGTGGTTCCTGTATTAACCGTTAAATCGTTTATTACACTAAAAGGACGATTTGCTGTTTTAGTACCAGCCCCACCACTTACAGTTAAATCATTAAAAGAAATTGTTCCAGTTCCAGTTCCAGATATGTTTTGGTTATTATTAAGCGCAAATGTAAAATTACCTGCAGTTGCATTAAATGCAGGTATTGCATTACTGTTGTTTGTAAAGTTAGTTCCGCTAAACGAGATGCTTGTAGAAACATCGAGCGATACAGGATCGCTGATAACAATATCGCCTCCACTAAAAGTAAGAGTAGACGATCCACTTATGGATTGAGAGTTTGTGCTAAAAGTAGTAGAGCCAGTTCCAGCCTTTGTAAATGTTCCGTTATTAGTAATACCTCCTCTAAATATAAAATTCGAATTAGAAGTGGATGTTAGGCTGGCGTTTGCATTAATATCGACTAATCCTACGAATGTGTTTACTCCGCCAGCATTATCGTCAGTAACGATACCGTATGCATTAATTGTAGTACTGCCATTAACAGTAAAGTTTAAGCCTGCAGAGTTAAAGGTTGTTGTGTTGGCTGCTGTGGTACCGGTTACTACAAAATCGCCATTAACAGTTCCTGTTCCAGTTAATGTTTTAACTCTAGCCGCGGTCGCATTAAGTACGCTAATGGTTAGGTTGTTGTATGTAAATCCAATCACATTTTGAGCGGCATTACCATTATAGTTAACTGTACTTCCCGTAACAATGTATCCGCCTGTAGTAAAAGTAGCACTGTTTGTGAATGTTCCTGCAATTCCAATGGTTCCAGTGTTTGCAAGGGTTATACTATTAGTTGTTCTTGCACCGCTTATGGTAAGATTATTGTAATTAAAGGCAGGGATTGTTTGTGCACCTGTTCCATTAAAATCAACGGTATTATTAGTGTTAATATAATTTCCGGTTGTAAAAGTTGCAGTGGGAGAAAAAACATTTGACACGCCAATTGTACCACCATTAACCAGTGTAACATTACTAGTGGTTCTTACACCACTAATTGTAATATTATAATAATTATATGCCGGTATTGTTTGCGCGCCGGTACCGTTAAACTCAACGGTGCCCGTACCTCTAGTAAAGGTTGCACCAGCGCCTAGATTACCACCAACAAATAATGTTCCTGACCCTGTAAATGTAATAATATCTCTTGCGTCACCAATTGTAATATTTCCCAATACTGTAACTGTTCCCGTTGATAGTGTGAAACCAGAGTTTCGGTTATTATTTCCAGTGGCTGCAATAGACATGGAGCCACAGGAAAGGGAGCCGGCAGCAACATTAATAATAATGTTATCACCATTACCTGTTCCTGCACCAATAGCAACATTATTAACTACAGTTAGAGAATTAGACCCGTCAATGTTTACTGTTGTAGCAGTACCTCCTCCCGAAACATTTAAACTTAAACAGTTTGCAGGAACATCCACAGTACAAACAGAGCCATTAGCAATTGTTGCAGCGACTCCTGCACCAGGAACACCAGCACTCCATCGTGCAGGGTTTGACCAGTTCCCCGTACCCGAAAAAGTTGTTTGCCCCTTAGCAAAGCCAACCGATAGCATTATTAGTAATCCCACAAGGCTATTCTTTAAAAGAATCTTGCCTATTAAACCATTACTTAAAGTGCCCATATTTTGAGTTTATTATTTACTAATTGGATTATTACTTAATATCTTCAAAAAAAGAAACTAAGCAACCTAATATTAATCAAAAATCAAACCATTTATTATATTATGCTGTATAACTTTGTGTTATGCAGTACATGGGATTTATTTTGTGTTCGGTTTTCCCGAAAACGGACAAAAACCCAATCAATGAACGAAAAATTGAAAGTAAAGTTAAGAAAAATGAAGGAAAATACACGAAACGTTAATCTAACATTGATGAATGGCTTTTTTGGTAGGTTAAGTTTTTTTTGTTGGAACTCCGATGACACAAATGAAACAGATAAACACAGATTTTTTGTTCCTCTAGGAAGCGCGAAATACAACACGCCATTTCTCGAAGTTTTTAATCCTCTGGGCGACTTTGTGATACTCAATAAATACCCCCCAAGTTTCGACCAACCCAAAGGTATTGTCCATTCTTCCCCCCTATGTATAGGGGGAATGTACTTGAGTTGCTTAATGGATGGTAATGCTGAGGGTAAAAATCAATGATTGAACACAGAGGACCCAAAATAAAATTAACATAGCGACATTGCGCCTTAGCGTTTAAATAACTGTGAGAACCTGCTTAACCTGTGTCATTTGTGTTCCATTTAATATTAAAACCCAAAATTCAGTCCAGCGCAAACAACTGTATTCTTTCCCTGAAACGATTTTGGGGTGTATAAATCCAAATAGTCCTGCGCTGTTTTTCCATCAACATCAAATCCCCTGATATCGCTTTGTATTACACTACAAAATAACCACGAGTCATGAATAAACTCCCATCGTGCAGTAAAAACTATACTCGTGTTCTTCCATGTTACACTCTCCATAAATGGCAATAAATCAACTCCGCTGCCGGTTGTATAGGCGTACTCATTGCCATGCTTAGCCACAAAGTATTCTGCCTTTAAGAGCAAACCTCTCAACGGTTTAAAATCTACTGCAAAGTATACCTCATCGGAATTATCGCGAAGGTAATAACCTAAGTTAAACTTGTTGGTCTCGAATGTGGTAGTAGGCACCCTATGCTTGTAAACTATAGGATTTACCCGAGTGTACTCTGTAGTAAGCGAGATGTTTTTTAGCGGCCAATTCGACAGTTTTGCTCCTGCCTTATACGATACAAAGTTAAGCCTATCGGGGTCGCTCACCCTAGTAACGGAAAACTCATCGATAAAAACTGTTCCGTACAAATGCAGATTTCGGAATCGGCGAATGCTCAAATCTATAAACATCTGGGAGTTTTGGTTATCGATTCCCTTGTTAATAGTATGATCGACAGATTTAAAGAACATAATGGGAATAAGGTAGGCCGGTTGCACCTTAATATCGGAGTACACAATTGAATTACCCACCGATAGGGCAACACCGCGTAAGGGGTAAAACGTCAAAAGGTTTGCAGCAATATACTTATCGCGGAAAACTTTCCGGTAATCGCCATTGGATGTTATGTACGATCGACTACTATCAACCACCTCGGAAACAAGCCATCCATGAATGTAATTCAACTCGAACCATTTTGCTGGTTTAAGCTGCAATTTTAGCATTGCATACGAAGGATTCCGCCCCGACAATATTGTTGCTCCATGATAGTTTGTTCCCCACTGAATATGATCCTTAACCAATCCAACGGAGCCCCAACTCCAGTCGTATGTCACCCCGCCACGCATTTCGGAGAAATCGCCCCCACCTCGTCCCTGAACATTAACCTTATAGTTTCCTCCCTCTTGCTGAGTAAAATAGGTTGGTTTGGCGAGCATCTCGGTTTGATAGTTATCGCGTAAACTTCCATAAATAGCAAACTTACCCACAAAGCCCCAAGCCTCTGCTCCACCCCATGTATGCATAATATTTTCGGTTCCACCAATATACTCTCTAATTCCCCATATTGGACGGATCGAAAATGCAAAAACCGAATCCTTATAGTGTAGTCCATAAGGTAAAACACCCAGGTTGAGATTTGGCTTTCTAGTAATAATATTTCCTTTAGCATTATCAGTGTAAGGGTTTTGAAGCCCTTCTGCAAAAATTGAGTACTGTTTAAGGTAAAACTCCAAATCCTTCTGCTGACGAAGCGAAAGAGTTGCAAACGATTTTTGAGCCTCAACCAGGCACAAGTAAATAAATCTTCCCGAGTAGGGTTTAATGGCACTGTTAATTGTTATTGATCCGCCAGAGGCCAACTCATCCAAAAATTCGTAAATTCCTGAATTGTTGAAATGAACTGGTATTTCCTGCGATTTGGAATGTATGGCAAAACTGATAAGTAATATCAATAAAAATGTTTTTCGCATGGCTTTTAACACTAACAGTTAAAGCAAATGTAATATAATATTAAAAATAATCGAGTAAAAATGATTGAACACTGATGACACAGATCGAACAATTAATCACAGATTTCTGGTTGCACAGAGTAGTTTAATCCTCGGTGCAACTTTGTGTTACTCAACAAATACCCCCCAAGTTTCGACCAACCCAAAAGCATCGCACATACTTGCGCCCTATGC